>JACJYS010000005.1 GCA_020635995.1 Chitinophagales bacterium
AGTTTTTTTGTACTGAGTTAAAACCATCTCCTCTCTATCTTTTATAGAGAAAAACTGCAAAGCCTGCCCTTGCACTATTGTTTTATGTAAATGTCGGGTTGACTGAATTACATCATAAGGATTTCTATGTAAATTAATAAACTTAGCATTAGGATAAAGTTCTAAAAGCTCTTTAATTCTACTGGTATTATGTGGGTTTTTTAATACCAATTGCTTACCGTCATTAAAAAAAGTAATGTTTTGCAATAAAAAATGATAATCTTTTCTCCATTCAGCTTTTTCTTTTGCACTAACTCCCTCAAATAAATTATACTTAGTGAAATAACTTTGATTTTGAGGGAAATTCCACGAATGGATTCCCGATTTAGTACTCAAAACACTCATAGGTTGCTCTTCTTCTGCCGGTAAATCGGGCGAAACTCTAATATTATCCTGTGGTCTTTTGCTGGGCATTAAAGGCGAAAGCACAATTTTTAATAAAGAGCGACTTAAATGTGCCACATTAAACAAAAAACTTTGATAGTTGCTCAGTGTTCCGTACTGTGGGTCTTTGTGCATCAAATAATGAAGATGTGTGGTGCCACTTCGCCAATGACCTAAAATAAAAATAGGTTGTTGCTTGCTTAAATCTACTTTAGATATTTTTTTATTAAAAATTATTTTTTGCAAGAATTGCAAAGGCATCATTATAAAATAAACCATAAAAGTAATATACCTTGCTTTCTTTTTATAAATGCCGGTTATTTCATTTTCTTTTTGCAACTGACGCCATACACGTGGCAGTGCATTATATAATAAATGACCTATTACCTTTTGGTTTTTTCTCTTTGTCATTATTAGCTATGATGTTTTTTTTGCAAAATTAACAATAATAATTCTATATTTTTTCAGAACATTTTTTATTTTCGGTGCGTATAAGAAGATAAGGGTTATCCTTTTGCCTAAAAAACCACAAAACTTAGAATGAAAAAATTATTAAGTCTGCTGTTGTTTGTTAATATTCTAATATTTGCATCCAGTAGCCACACACTAAACGAAGACAGTGCGACCAACAGTTCTTCTGATATTTCTGACAATGATATAAACAAACAAAGTGTTTTTGAAAGCATAAATTTTGGTATCAACGTACCTTCAAAAAAAATGTTTGATTTGGCTTATGCCGGATATACTAAACTAAAAGAACAAGGTAAAATAAAGAAAGAAATATTAAGTATTGTTGATTTTGAACAATCATCTAATAACAAACGACTTTGGATTATTGATTTAAAAAACAAAAAAGTGTTATTCAATACTTTAGTAGCTCATGGCAGAAATAGCGGCAATGAGTTTGCTACTTCATTTTCTAATGTAAATAGTTCTTACAAAAGTAGCTTAGGTTTTTATATTACTGGTGGCACTTATACCGGCAAGCATGGCAATTCTTTGAAACTTTATGGTGTAGAAAAAAATATAAACGATGCGGCTTATGAAAGAGCTATTGTAATACACGGAGCTGATTATGTGAGCAGTAAATTTGCTCAAGCTTATGGCAGAATAGGCAGAAGTTTAGGTTGCCCGGCAGTACCTGTTGAATTAGCTGACGATATAATTGCGGATATAGCCAACGGTTCGTGCTTATTTTTGTATAAAAACGACACTAAATATTTAAGTGCAAGTCAGTATGCGGACAGCAAAAACAATCCTTTAGTTACAAATTATTAGTAGTTTATATTCTTCCTTTTATCTTTCAATTCATATTTTCCTACATAAATTTGAAAAAACTACTACCACCACAACTTTTTCTGCTTTGCATAGCACTAATGATTGCTCTGTATTTTTGGTATCGTGGAATTATAGTAATAAATTATCCTTTCAATTTATTGGGGATTATATTCATTGTATTAGGTTTAGGCATTACTATAAAAATAAGCAGAAAATTTAGTGCAGTTGATACAGAAATACACACATTTAAGACACCAAGAAAATTAGTTATCAATGGTCTTTTCAAGTATAGTAGAAACCCTATTTACACAGGATTTTTAATTGCTTTAATTGGAGTTTCTATTCTTCTTGGCAACCTAAGCTCTATTATTGGAGTTCTTCTATTTTTTTTCGCTGCCAATTTTTGGTACATCCCTTTTGAAGAAAATCAGTTAGAAAAAGAATTTGGCAAACAATACAGCGAATACAAAAACAGTGTAAGACGCTGGATTTAAAGCATAAATATTTGATAAACTATATATAGTTTAAATTAATATTTATACAATTTCTTTTACTCCTCTAAAATCCCTTCTAAATCGGCAGGAGAATATGCTACAGATTTTAGCACTTTATTATCACCTACCCTATATACCAAATATTTATCTTCCTTCTGCTTAATAAAAGATTGCGTGCCGTCTTTTGCTTGATATTTAGCTTGTGTAGCTTCTGCCTCTTTATGTGTAGCACAAGCTTTGCTCATATTACTACGCTGTACTTCATTAAACAAAGTTTCAAATTTATCTGCCAAACCAAATTCTAATACTGCACCGGAAAGTACGTATTGTATATCTGCCAATGCATCTGCTATTTCTATTATATCGTTATCTTTTATAGCTTGTTTTAGCTCGTTTAATTCCTCTTGAAGCAAATTAACTCTAAGCTCACAGCGGTCTTTAGATGGTATAGTGGGTTTATCTAACACCGGTGCATCAAAGGTGTGATGAAATGCTGCTACACTATTTAATGCCTGCGGTTCTTTATACTTTTTCATTTTGTTTTGTTTTAGCTGTTTGCGATTTTAAACTTAATATTTCTTTTATGTACTCATTTATTTCATCTGCTCGGTTTACTATCATAAAATGGGTGCCACCACGCACTTTGTAATAGTTTTTTATATGAAAAAATGGAAAAACTCTATCGGCAGTGCCATGTATATGATACAAATTTTTAGGAACTGTTTTATTTTTCCAATACACGGCTTGGTTGGCACACCAATCGGTAAAAGGTCCGTCTATAACATCTACCATACTTTTTATTAATGCCTTATCCTCATCTGTTGTTTTTCCAAAAGGAAACCAATACCAAAACTGAAATTTACTTACTCTGTCTGCCTTAATAAGTTTGTGCAACGGAATTGCCTTTGCCATTTTTATGGTATTAGGAAACTCTCTTCGCGTTTTTACGCTAGAAATTAATATGGTTTTTTCTACAGGCAATATTTTAGCCAACTCTACAGCAACTATTCCACCAAAACTTAAGCCACACAAAATACTATTCTCGGGGTCTTCTATTTGGCTTGATAAACGTTTTGCATATTGTGGCAAATCTTCATTTTCTTTTGGTTTCAACCATTTTATGCCTTTTCTTTCATATCCGGGGAACTCCAATTTATCAAATGCATGCACGGTAGCTCCAAGCCCGGGAAGCAAATACACAGTTTTTTTACTCATATTAATTACAAAATTATTATTTTAGTGTCTCTTTTAAACATATTTACAAATGTCAGATTATCTAGAAACAAAAAACCACTACAATCCACCGCCAAAAAATATAGTTAATTTCTTAGCTCGCTTTAGCCAATGGTATTTTGAACCAGAGTACATAGGTTTAAACAATCTACATAAAGATAAACCCGGCATTTATGTTTCTAATCATACATTATTAGGCATAACCGATGGTCCTCTTTACATCCCAAAATTATACAATGATTTAGACATTTACCTAAGAGTTTTGGTAGATAATATGCACAAATCTGTTCCATTGTGGAGAAGTATTATGACAGACTACGGTGCTGTAACGGGCAGCCGAGAGCACGCTAAAGCATTAATGGAAGCCAAACAGCATATTTTAGTATTTCCGGGAGGTACAAATGAAATATGTAAAACCAAAGGAAATGAATACACTTTAATGTGGAAAGATAGATATGGATTTGTAAAAATGGCTGTAGAAAATGCTTATCCTATTTATCCCATTGCTTCATTGGGTGGAGATGAACTTTACGATATTATTTATGACAAGGAAGATTTAGTTGATTCTAAATTTGGTAAATGGCTTGAAGAAAAAGGTATTTTAGATAAATATTTTAAAGGTGGCGAGAATATACCTCCATTAGTAAAAGGAATAGGTCCTACTCTTTTGCCTAAACCTAAAAAGATTTATTACAAATTCTGCAAACCTGTAGAAACCAAAAAACTAAAAGGTAAGGCTACTGAAAAGCAACTAAAAGAAATTAGGGAAAAAGTAGAAGAAAAAATTTATGACGGCATTCACGAGTTAATGGAGCTACGCTCTAAACAAAACGATGATGAGCAGCACCCAATAAGAAAGTTTTTGAATAGTTTGTAAAAACTAATTTTCTTTAAAGGTAAAGGCTATACCTATTAATACTATTAATCCACCAACTATAAGTTGCATAGTAATTTGTTCATTTAAAAAAAAGCGGGCAAAAATGGCACTAAAAAATGCTTGACTTAACAAACTTAAAGACACTCGGGTGGCTCTCATATTTTTTAAAGCAAAACTGATGAGCACCCATGCTAAGACTTGACAAATAATACCCTGCACTAAAAATGAAAACCAAGCATTTTGAGAATGAAATAAAAAGTTTTGTTTGGTAAATAAGCAAATAAAAAATAAAAACACCGTAGAACTTACTAATGACACAGAAAGAAAACTCATTACGTCCATTTTTTTCATGCTTTCTTTGCTTAGCAAAATATACCCGGCATAAAACATTCCTGAAATTATAGCTAAAATAAAACCTCTGTCAAAATCAAAATGGCTTACACGCTTTACGCCCAGCATAAAAATTAATCCTAACAGAGCAATACCTACACCTATCCAAAAATTTCTATGAGGTCTTACCTTTAAAAATAGCAAAGAACCTATACCCACCCAAACCGGTGCTAAATTTACCAATAATGTAGCTTGCGTTGCATTAGATTCCATTATTGAAACGTTCCATAAAGCAACATCGCTGGCAAAAAACAAACCACTTAAGGCAGACAAACCCAATAATCTTTTATTAGGAATATGTAGTTTTTTACTTGCTATGGTAAAAGGAACTATCACTACAGTGGCAATTCCCATGCGATAAAATGCGGCAATAAAACCACTTGACAACTCTAATTTAATAAGTATAGGAAAAATAGAAATACAAAGTATTCCAACAAACAACGCCAGTCTTGCTTTCATAAATAACAACAAAAAAAATGGTAGCCGCTTAAATAAACAGCTACCGTAAATAATTTATTCTTTTACAAATCTAAATAGTTTAGAACTTTTATTGTTAGATAATTTTACAAAATATACGCCACTTGCTTTTTGGTTCATATCAAAAGTTATATTTCCCTTTTGAGTGTTCAGCTCTTTTTGAGCAATAATTAACTGACCAATAGTATTATATATTTCTATGTTTAAATCTTGATTTTCAGTAAATACATAATCTAAAGTAATGCTACTATTAGTTGGATTAGGGTATAAACTAATGTAAGAAATCCAGTTAACTTGCTCTATTGCCACATTGCCAACAGTAGCTGTATCTATATCTTGACAACCATTAGCATCTGTAGTGGTTAATATATAAACTCCCGTACTTAGATTGTTTAAATTTTGGGTTGTAGCTCCATTAGACCATGAAAAAGTATAAGGTGGTGTTCCACCAAAAACATTGGTATTTACATTGTTATTATTTACTATTAAATCAACACTTAATGTATTTTGAACTGTTATAATTTCTTGTTCTAAAGTATCGCTACAGCCATAAGCATCTGTTACAATTACGGTGTAATTTCCGGCAGGAATATTATTTAAGTCTTCTGTTGTAGCCACACCCCAGTTGTAGGTTAAATTTCCCGAACCACCTACTACATCAATATCTATACTTCCACTATTGCTACCACCGCAACCTACATTTTGAAAACTATTTACACTTACTTGAGGGGCAGGTTGGTTTACTACTGTGTATGTAGAATTATATGTACAGCCATTGCCATCGGTTAAACTAAAAACGTAGCTTCCTGCATCTAAATTATTAATGTTTGAACTTCCTGCATTTCCGTTCCAGCTGTAACTATAAGGTTGTGTTCCGCCTGTAACAGCTAATTGAATTGTTCCATCTCCTTGTCCACAATGCTCATCTACAACAGTTTCTGAAACCAAAATTTCATTAGGTTGGCTTATAGTATAATTTTGTTGTACCATACATCCTGCGTTATCTGTAACTGTAAGTGTATAATTACCTGCATACATATTGCTATTAGTATTTGTAGCTCCCCAGCTATAGTTGTAAGGAGATGCTCCTCCTGTAACAGTAGCCGTAGCACTACCTGTATTAGTGCCATAGCAAGTAGCACCCGTAGTATCTATAGATAAAATAGGTGCATTAGCATTTGAAATTGAAAAACTTTGTACTTGAGAACAACCATTTCCGTCAGTTATAGTAACAGAATATGTACCAAAACCTAAACCCGAAACGCTATTAATTCCTGTGGATGTACCCGAGCTAAAATTAAAAGTATATCCACTTATGCCACCATTTACGGTAGCTGTAGCCGTACCATTGTTTTGCCCACAAGCCGCTGGAGAAGTAGATACAGCAATATTATAATTAGGTACAAAATTTCCAATAGTAAAACTTTGTGTGGCTGTACAACCATTAGAAGCTGTAATAGTAACTGAATATGTGCCAGATACTAAACCACCAACACTATTTGAACCCGTTGAAACACCATTGCTAAAGCTAAAACTATAACCGGATGTTGTTCCATTTACAGTAGCACTTGCTTTTCCAAAACCTCCGTTACAGGTATCTGAAGAAGTTGTTACTACAATATTATATGTTGGAGTTGTATTTGTTATGGTAAAACTTTGAGTTTTTGTACAATTATTAGCATCAGTAACTGTAACCGAATATGTGCCTGCCGACAAATTAGTATTACCTCCACTTGACCAAGAATATGAATAAGAACCCACACCTCCACTTGCACTTGCCGAAGCACTTCCATTACTTTGGTTACAAATTTCATTATTTGTAGATACAGATAAACTTAAAGCCGTAGGTTGCGTTATAGAAGTTGAAATACTATTAGAACAACCTGCACTATTTGTAACTGTGGCAGTATATGAGTTTGCAATTAAATTACTTGCCGTAGCACTTGTGGAGCTACTATTTGTCCAAGAATAAGTATATGGCGAAAGTCCGTTAGAAACGCTTACTGTAGCACTACCATTATTGCCACCATTGCAAGAAACGTTAGTTTTAGAAATACTTAAGTTAGGCAATGGACTAACCGTTATATAATTTGTTTTAGTTTCGGTATCAGAGCCGTCTGCATTGGTAGCTGTTAAAGTTACCGTATATGTGCCTGCTGTATTATAGGTTACAGTTGGGTTTGCTTGTGTAGAAGTACTTGGCGTACCTCCACTAAATGTCCATGCATAAGATGTAGGATTATTGGTACTTTGATTAGTGAAAGTAGCTGAACTACCTATACAAACCGTAGTATTACCCACTGTAAAATCTGCTACAGGAGGATTAGAAACCGCTGCAACATCTATATTTATATTATCTATGTACAAATTATTTCCATATCCATTTTTGCCTACTATAGCAAATTGAATATTAGGCTGATTATTAAAAAATGGATCGTTTAAATCTAAAACCATATTTTCCCAATCTGATGAAGCTGGCGTATATGCACTATTAGTGCTTCCTGCTGTAGCTAAATCAGTTCCACCTTCTTTATAAATGGCATACCAATTAGTACCACAGTCATTAGATGCTGCCACTATTAATGTGTCATAAAAAGAATTTCCACTTTGAGAGCTATAATAATAAGCATAAGCATAATCGTAGCTTAAAGTAGCACTTGTAACTCCTGTAAAATCTAAAGCCGGGAGCATAAACCAATCTAATTGACCTGCACCATTATAACTATAATTATCTATAAACATAGATGCGGTACTACCACTTCCTGCACTTGTTGTTCTTTGCCATGTATCGCTGTTGTCTGGGTTGTATAAACTATAATTAGTAGGTGGAAAAGTAGAATTTTGAAAATTTTGTGTTAATGGTAATGCAACGCCCATAGTAACATTAAATGTAGTAGTTTTAGAATCATTAGATGTATTTTGGTCTGTGCCACCATTAGGATTTTGAGTGTAAACAGTTAAAGAATTGCTCCCATTTACAGCATTATTTAAAGTATTTAAAGTTACACTTTGAGTAGCATTAGTAGTTAAACTACCTGTCCAATTGTAAGTATATGTAGTTCCTCCATTAAGCTGATATTTTATGGCACAAGATGTTAAAGTACTACTTCCATAATTTCTTAAAGTTACTATGGGAGTATAACTAGTTCCACAAATATCGGTACTTGGTTCATCTATTGTAACTATTCCTGCATCTCTTGCCACAGAAGGTGCACAAGGGCTGTAGGTTCCTGTTAAACTGGTAGTAGAACCACCGCCTACAGGATCTAACCAAACATCTAATCTTCTATTATTAGCACTGCCATTAGAGTTCCAATGGTAAGAAACTTTACCGTAATAATCTGCTGAGTTAGGTGCGGAACAATATGAACCTCCTCCTGTTAAAGTACCTATTATTTGTCCTAAATTATTAAACAATGGAGAACCGGAAGATCCTCCTTCTGTAACGCCATGACCATTTGTTGTAGCTGCCCAAGTTGTTTGATAATGAGAGGGCAAACCATTACTATTCCAGCCCGTAGTAGTTAAGTTTGAAGTATAAGTAGATATTTTTTTAATATCTCCCGCAGGATGGTGTATGCCTACTCCGTCTGTTGTTACCGTATTTAATAATGCCGAGTTCCACCCATTGTAATATACATTATAACTTTGAGGGACACTGTTATTAAATTCTAACAAAATAAAATCTGAACTGCTACTTCCGCCATTATTACTACTAGCCAATACGCTACAGCCTGTTACCGTATTAGAACTAGGCTCGCTACCAGGATTTGAACAACCGCTTGCCTCATAATTAAAATAGAATACCCAACTATTAAAATTTGAAGTAGATGAACCTTCTGCACAATGGAAAGCCGTTAAAAAATAAGGTGCACAGTCTAAATTTGTATTATTAACCAACGAACCCGAACACCAACCAGCAGAATTTCCTGCCACAACATAAATTCTTGCTACTCCTCTTTTCTCATCTTGCCAGTTTGCTCCTTCTGAACAGTTTACATTTATTTGGCAATTTTCAGAATCATTAAAACCATCAATATAAGTTTGATTAGGTAAACCTTTATACATGTGAATTAACGAGGTAATAGAAAAAGTACCTTGACCTTTAACATTAGCAGGTTCATAATACTCTACTATACTTTTGCTTCCCTTTATTAATTCTGTAGTAAATTGTTTTGATTCATGATTATTAAAACTGGTAAAAGCACCTATTATTTTGCTGTAATCTTCATTGTAAACAAATAATTTTGCTCCATTAGGTAAATGAAAATCATTATACATTAAAGTGGTAGCTAATGCTCCTTTTGACTCAATTTCTACTCGCCAAATCCTATCGCCATTTTCTAAATTAACCCATGTTCCGCTATTTAAAAGCGAAATATTTACTTGCCTTACTATACCGGTTCTTTCTATTCCGCCCTCTAAATATTGAACGCTATTTAACTCCCTTTCGCTTGGCTTTTCTAATTCAACTTTTTGAAATTGTTTGGATAACTGATTAGTTAATGAATAAGGTTTTCCTCCTTGACTAATTTGTGCTTTTACAAAGCAAACACTTACTAATAATGGTAAGAAAACAAGTAATAATCTTTTCATCTTTAATATTTATTTAGTGTAAATTTAGTTATTATTATTCGCTATTGAAATTTATTCGTTTTTTAACACTACAAAAATCATACTAAAGAAAGCAATTTAGTTTTCAATTGAGTGTAATTTTCTATTTCAGAACTATTCTTCTCCTTATTCAGTATTTTTTCTACAGCTTGCGGAATAGTTGTTTTAACATGCAATGTTTCTTCCACCACATCTATAAATTTGCAAGGATGAGCCGTTTCTAACGCTACAACAAGTGCTTCTTTATTTAACTCTCTATATGTTTTACTTCCCAACATTGCCACCGCTCCGTGTGGGTCTAAAATGTAGCTGTGTTTAGTATAAATCTCACGCATCATTTCTTGCGTTTCACTATCCGAAAAACTATACGAACTTAAATCTTTTTTTAGTAAATCTAAATTGCCGTTATACAACTCCATTATACGCACAAAATTACTGGGCAAAGCCACATCCATAGCGTTTGATATGGTAGAAACAGACACTTTTTCTTCTAAAATGCCTGTTTTCATATACTGCGGTATTACATCATTTGCATTGCAGGCAGCTATTAAATGCTTTATGGATAATCCCATTTTTTTAAGCATAAAAGCCGCACATATATTCCCAAAGTTTCCACTTGGCACCGAAAAAACAAACTGTTTTTTGCCTTGTTTAATTAATTCTTGCAAAGCAAAAGCATAGTAAAACATTTGAGGCAACCAACGAGCCACATTTATAGAATTGGCAGACGTCAATTTTAATTTAGATGTTATTTCCTTATCCAAAAAGGCTGTTTTTACCATTGCTTGACAATCATCAAAACTACCATTTACCTCTACAGCTTGTATATTGCCACCAAAAGTTGTCAGTTGTTTTTCCTGTATGGCAGACACTCTGCCTTTAGGATACAAAATAACCACATCTACACCCTCTACGCCATAAAAGCCATCTGCTACAGCTCCGCCCGTATCACCGGAAGTGGCTACTAACACACAAACTTTTTCTTTATTGCCTTCATTAAAATAGCCTAAGCACCGAGCCATAAACCGTGCTCCCACATCTTTAAAAGCCAATGTAGGTCCGTGAAATAATTCTAAAATATAATTATTGTTTTCAAGTTCTATTAAAGGAAAATCAAAACTGAGGGTTTCCGCTATTATTTGTTGCAATTTATGGGCAGGAATATCATTTCCCACAAAAGGTTTTATGAGCTCAAAAGCTAAATCGTTTCTACTTAAAGTAGAAAAATTATCCATAAAATCTTTATCTAATTTAGGAATTTCAAAAGGGAAATACAAACCTTTATCCGGAGCTATTCCATTGATAACAGCCTCTTTAAATGAAGCGGTATTTTCTTTATTATGTAAGCTAAAATATTTCATTTTCTAAAAAAAACGCAAGTTACAATAAAGTTGTAGGAAACTTCAAAAGTTTCAGCAACTTTTAACCTAAGTTCGGTTATTCCGGCAAAGTCAAAATTTATAATTGCAAGGCAGATTTTGTAAAGGATAGCCCTGCTATCGTGGGAGGAACTCATACCACGACTTTGAGTTGTGGCACGAGTACAAAACTTTCTTCGCAATTTAAGGTGTTTTTACCTTGAATAATTCCCTTACAAATTCAGCATTAATAATAAAACCGTTATTCTACCAATAATTTATGCTTTAAGATAGCTTCTTGGGACGTTTAAGTAATTTGAATTACAGTTTGTGGTCTTTTACTTTTGTCTTGATACAAAAGTAACAAAAGATCAAGACTGTAATCAAAAACACTAAAATGCTATAAAACAGACGAGGACAAATTAATGTATGCTCAATTTTAGTTTTCCTAAAGTATTTTTATTTGTAGGAGCATACTAATTTGTCTGTTTACTGTTTTATAATTTCATTCATTTTGGATGTCTGTTTTACATCATTTCTTAACGTATTTTTGATTAAGGTCAGGTAAAAGTGCACCTTAAGTTTGCAAGCGGGACACCCATTAACCGAAAACTCCGTAAAAAATTAAACTGTTTGAAGAACAGAGTGATGAGTTTTTGATTTTTAGGAGTTGAGGTTATAATGGGTCGCTGAAAACTTAGTGCGATTCTTTTGTAACTTTTCTTCTAAAGAAAAGTTAATGTAAAATACTTCATAGGTATCTTTATGGATAATCATAAAAAAAGCTATCCTTTTCTATGCGATTACCGCATACACGACAATGACGTTCTTGGGAGAATTTTTTTCTATGTAGCTTATTAACCAATTAACATTAATCACTCCGCATATTTATCAAAAGCTGTAATAATTTTGCCTACTAATGGGTGGCGTATTACATCTTTAGTAGTTAGCTCTACATGACCTATGCCTTTTATATTTTTCAATAAATTAATAGCCACACTCAGCCCCGATTTTTGATGTTTAGGTAAATCTATCTGCGACATATCGCCTGTAATAATACACTTAGCACTTGGTCCTATACGCGTTAAAAACATTTTTAACTGCGAAACCGTAGTGTTTTGTGCTTCATCTAAAATAATAAAAGCTTTATCTAATGTTCTACCACGCATAAATGCCAGCGGAGCTACTTCTATCACTCTATTTTCAAAATAATAAGACAATTTTTCTCCCGGTATCATATCATACAAGCCATCGTAAAGTGGACGTAAATAAGGATCAATTTTTTCTTTTAAATCGCCAGGCAAAAAACCTAAGCTCTCCCCTGCTTCTACTGCTGGGCGAGTTAAAATAATACGCTTAACTTGTTTTTCTTTTAAAGCCTTTACAGCCAGTGCCACCGCAGTATAAGTTTTCCCTGTTCCTGCCGGACCTACGGCAAAAACTATATCATTTTGGTCAGAAATTTCTACCATTCGCTTTTGGTTAGCCGTTCTGGCTCGCACTATATTGCCATTATTGCCATAAACTATAATATTGCTATTATCGGCAGGCAAAGATTCATTTACTTTATCTTCATCGCCCAAAAGCTCATCTATTTCTTTAGCTCCTAGCTTTCCATATTTTTCTAAATAATTTAAAAGCACTTTTACTTTTGCTTCAAAAAGTGCCAATTCTTCTTCACTACCAGCGGCTTTTAGCTTGGTTCCTCTGCTTACAATTTTTAATAATGGAAACTTCTTTTTAACAAGATTAAGTTTAGAATTGTTAACACCAAAAAAATCTATTGGATTAACTTGCTCAATATTAATGGTTAATTCGTTCAAATTAGTAATTTTGTTGAGTTAATAAATTAATTTTACAATTTATGCCTTTAATTACACTAACTACAGACTATGGCACAAAAGACCATTACACCGGTGCTCTTAAAGGACAACTATACTATGCAAACAAAGATATAATAATAGTTGACATAAATCATGAAATTACTCCTTACGAAATTATTCCTGCGGCTTTTACAATGAAAAATGCTACAGCTAAATTTCCTAAAGGAACTATTCATATTGCAATAATAAACATTAGGGACGGAAATAGTCGCTATTTAATTGTTAAAAGAAAAGAAATTTTTTACATAGTTCCCGATAATGGATTAATCTGTATGATGTTTCCCGATGAAGATTTTTTGGCTTATGCTTATCAAGACTTAGCTAAAGATTTTTCTTATAATGAATTGCACGAAGCTCTTGGTATAATGATTAAAGCTATAAGTGAAAATAATATAGAAGAAATTAGTGTTCCTATAACATCCTATAAAGTGCTAAACTTTGCTCAACCTTTTGTAAGCGGAGATGTTTACAAAGGTTCTGTTATTTATATTGATAATTATAAAAACATTATTACCAATATTACCAAAGAAGATTTTTATAATTATGTGCAGGATAAACCCTTTATTATTTCTATAAGACACAACAAAATTTTTAAAATAAGTAAACATTATTCAGAAGTAGATGAAGGCGAAGCCTTGGCACTGTTTAACGATAATGATTACTTAGAAATAGCCGTAAACAAATCAAGTGCTTCGGGATTATTGGGTTTGCATTATGGGCAAGTAGTTTTAGTAGAGCATCAGTTAATATAATTATATGCGTTTCACTTTTTTAGGCACAGGTACATCAAGTGGCATTCCATTATTAGGGTGTAGTTGCCCTGTGTGTACCTCTACCGACTGGAGAGACAAACGCCTGCGGTGTGCCGGACTTTTAGAGTGGGATAACAAAACTATAGTAATAGATGCCGGGCAAGATTTTAGGCAACAGATGCTCCGAGAAAATGTAAAACACATAGACGCTATTCTCATAACGCACGCACACATGGATCATATAGGTGGCTTAGATGAATTACGAGCCTATAATTTTGCTCAAAATATGGATATGCCCGTTTATGCCGATGCTTTAGCTGCTGAAATGATGAAAAAGATGTTTGCCTATATTTTTGCAGAAGAAAAATATCCCGGTGTTCCTAATCTTGATTTAAAACTGATAGAAAAAAACAAAGCCTTCAATTTATTAGGAAAAGAAATACTGCCCTTAGAAGTTTTGCACGGCAAAATGCCTGTTACTGCATTTAAAATAAACGATTTTGCTTATGTAACAGATGCTAAATATTTTTCTGATGAAACTACAAAATCCTTAAAAGGTATAAAAACCCTTGTAATTAATGCTGTACGAATAGCCGAGCACCACAGTCATTTAAACTTAAAAGAAGCTTTAGCATTTATTGAAAAAATAAAAGCTAAAAAAGCATATTTAATACATATTTCTCACCGTTTTGACAAGCATACCGAAATAGAAAAAATGCTCCCTCCTAATGTAAAGATAGCTTATGATGGTTTGCAAATAGATGTGTAATACTAATATCCGTAAAGATACTCATGATGTATTTTGGAAGAACAGAAAACATCAAACACTTTTCTTTACTTCGGGATTTCCACTTTCGTGGGAATGACGTTATACCAATAAGGCGAAGCCAATATTGGACTATTATATATTCCTAATCGTTATAAGATTGCTTCACTCCGTTCGCAAAGACGAACCGATATGAGTACGTTCTTGCTAGTGAGGCACGAACGAAGCAATCTCTACAGTAAACAATAAAGCACAACTTGACAGTTATTAACAAGAGTTGCTATTAACTGTTAGGTTTTTTAGGCATAACTTTCCGCTATGACATTCCACTCTAATATTTCATAATTAAACATTAACAATCAAACATTGACAATTATTTATTTATCATCAATCTTCTAGTATATACCTTGCCGTCTAATATAATTTTGGCAGTGTATGTACCAGAGGCCAACTCTTTAATATCAAATGCTATGTTTTGATTGCCTTCGTGTAGTAATTGGTCTTTGGCTATTACCAATTTGCCTGTGGCATCATACAATTCTATGTTTACATTGGCTTCTTTTACTAATGTAAACGATATAGCACTTGTATGGTTTGCCGGGTTTGGTACAAAAGCTCCTACTCCATTATCGGCTTTTCCGCTTATGCTTGTCGAACGGATTTCGCTATACTCAAACTGCCCGTCATAGTCTATTTGTTTTAGCTTGTAGTAGTATGTGTCATTTGCACTTAAATTTTTATCTAACAAGGTGTAGCTGTGCACTTCATTGCTTGAACCAAATCCATCTACCCACGCTATTTTTTCAAAACTTTGTCCGTCTGTGCTTCTTTGCACTTCAAAACCTTCATTGTTTATTTCTGTTGCCGTTATCCAGTCTAATTGAATATATGAGTTATCAATAGCTTTGGCTTCAAAACTTATTAGCTCTACTGGTAGTGGTACATTATGTTCTGAACCATGTATCCAAAATTCCGAAAATTGACTTACAGTTATTTCTACATAATTGCCGTTAAAGTTATTATTTCCTGTTCCACTGTTACTTGGTGTTAATAAATAGGCTGTGCCATCGCCTGCTGTAAATGTACCGTCTTCATTGGTAGCTCCGTGTATTTGCGTTACTACTAAATCGTTTATGGTGTTTACATCATCATCATCTTCGCAACCATTAGGGTCATAAGCCGGTGCTGTACTTGATGTATGCGAGTTGGCTACTAAGGACGCTAATTCCGTATCTGTAAAATATAATCGTAAACCAACATTGCTTGTAGGAGCGTTTGCCGAGTTTATTTTAAAACTTCTGTTTAGCACCGCTTGTGTACCACAACCGCCCGATGCGGTAGCTACATTAAATGAGTTTCCGCCATTGTAATATACTTGTGCGGTTACATCGCCTAAGTCTTGCCCATGGCTATTTACCGATGCTATTATATTTCCTGCTGCATTGTAGATATGTACCCACGCATTATCTGTTACGGTACATGTTCCTGTGGCATCTGTCATCACTATTGGGTTTGGATTGTTTACTTCTATATCTACAGCATCATTAGTGGCTGTACAGGTACCATTTGTTATTGTCCATGTGCCTGTATAAGTACCACTTGTACTAAAACTTACTTGAGCATTATACGTATTTGCATTACCACTTACATAAGTAGGGGCAGAAGGACTCCATGTCCATGTACCTGTTCCTATAGTAGGGTTGTTGGCTGCCATGGTTGTGGTATTGCTTAAACAAGAAAATTGGTCTGCTCCTGCGGTGGCTGCTGGGGATGGATTAGCTGAAACAACAAAATCTACATGAGCATTTGAAGTACAGTTTGCCATACCGCTTGGATGATCCCAACAAAAACCACAAGCATTTTCCCATCGTGCATGTATTCTATATGTTCCGGGTGTAGTGGGGGTAAAGGTAAATCCATTACTTGCTGCATTAGGATTTTGGTTTGTATATACATTCCATGAAGCATTTCCCGGGGGAGATTGAACCCAATAATGTGGTGTGCCATTACCTCCTGAAGCGGATACCCCTATGGCTTCTCCTATACAAACAGATGTTGCTGTACTTGCTGTTAAAGTCCCATCTATACCTACAGGATCTACTGTTACGGTAGTCGTACCACTTGCTGCACTTGTACACCCACTCACACTTGCCGTTACGGTATAGCTTGTATTAGTAGTCAAATTACCTGTCGTTTGGGTTTCATTTACAGAAGCTGCCGGAGCACTTGTTCCCGTCCATGTATAAGTGTAATAATTAGGATCTATATAAGTACCATTTACAGTAGCATTAGACCCAGTAAGTGCTGTTCCATTTCCATTAAGAGGTAAGTTTTGTAATAAACCTGTAGTAACAGTAGGCGTTTCTAAACGCATATCATTTATGATATTTGTTTGGCTTCTTGCTAAATTCCAAACACGAATATTATCAATTTGACCGCCAAAATATCCGTATCCCATACTCACAATAGAACTTGGGAATGTAGGATATAGTGATGGTAATCCCGATTTTACCAAAGCACCATTAACATAAAGATATGGAACATTGCTTATATGAACTACCGCTATGTGTGTCCACCCTGTAATAGTACCCGCATAACTTAATGTAACGGGAAAATGACAAGGACCGTGCTGTACTACTTCTATACCATTTGTTCCTACCGAAACACCAACTCCTACATTAGTAGGTGTGCACCCACTACCCCCTATATTCCTAGGTTCAATAGCAAATGAATATTCCGTAGTAGGAGATCCTAAACTACCCGATACTCCTGAATTTTGTTCCGTATGCAATACAACCGTTCTACCGGGGTTTACCCAAAATTCTATTGTATGATTATTTAATACGGTAGTATGTGCTGTTCCATTTATTTTATTGGTTGAATTATTTGCCATAGATACACCTTTCCCACTCGGTGCCATTCCTGCCACTGTTAAATCGGCAGGAGCACCAATACATACCGGACCATTATTTGATACAGAAGGAGGTGCAGGAATATATACATAATTTACAGTAGTAGAAGCACAAGAACTAACGCCACAATCTCCTTTTCTGTGTGTATAGTAGGTAGTAGTAGCCGTTGGAGTCACAGTTATAGATGAGCCTGCTCCAATTATAGGTTTTTCATCTAAAGAAATAAAATCTAAATCCATAGTAACACCACTTGCCGTAGCCCAATCATAACGCCATCCTTGTATGTTCCCTCCGGTAGTATATTGCGGATCTTGCCACATATCAATAGATAAAACATGCCACTGTCCATCAGAGATTAGTGAGCCAAACCCCGTTTCTCCACCTACGGCATAGTTATGTGTCGGATTATGAAAAAAGATTTCTGTACTTCCGGCTGTACCTGATACTACTCTATATCTTAGGTTGATATATCTATATACTGTAGGGTCAAAAGAACCTAAGTTGTTCATGTGAATCATTGGGTCTCCATTGGTAGAAGTAACCCGTAAAATTCCATTGGTAACGGAATTAACTGTGGTATTGCTTACAGAAAAAGGCTGAGTACCCCAGTTTTGGCTATAGGCTTCATTACAACTACCTGCAAACCAAACTTCCGTAGCATTTGTTCCTAATGTTCCGCCACTTGCAGCAAGAGTTGTATTATTTCCTGCACATAAAGTTCCACCTCCGGACATTGAAGTAGCTGCTGTGGGAGGAGTACAATTACTTATAACTTGAATCTCTCTAAAATTTGGATTTGAAGATCCTTGTATGTTGCTAAATCTAAGTCTTGACGTAGTTATGGAAGAAAATGTTATACCATGGTCACAAGTTGTTGAGTTATTATAATTGTAAAAAGTAACATAGGATGAACCATTCCAATACTGAATAGCACAACTTGTCATAGGTCTATTGGCTTTATTAAAAATTATTTGATCAAATGTTTGATTAGAAGACCATATATAATCTATGTTAGCACCTGAAGTAACCCATCCCCATTGATATGTCCCTGTAATAGCACAAGTAGGAATAGCATTATTGTTATATAATTCCGGACCATATCCTGTTCCAGAAGTACCACCACTACTATGTGAAGCTGTTGCAGTAAGTCCTACATTTATTTGAGAATTTACTACTTGAATACAAGTTAATAAAGTAATAAAAAGTAAAAGTTTTTTCATAGTAAGTAGTTGTTAGTAATGTTAATGATAAACAAATTTCATACCAAATATAATAAAAATATAAATTATTTTATAGCTTTATTGAGTCTTTTTTAACAGAATGACTATTAGTATGGATACTTACACGGTTTTTTTCAAAGAGATTGCTTCACTCCGTTCTCAAAGACATACCGTTTTTTTTTAAATCGTTAGTCATTCGTAATTCATAATTCGTCATCAGAAATAAGAGATTACCACAAAATTACTCCTTCATCATAATTTCCTAAAAATGATGCGTTTATTAGACAAACATTAAGCATTATAGAGATAGCAGATAAGGTTATTTGTTCCTCATAACTTTCCGCTATGACATTCCACTCTATATTTAATTAAACATTAACAATCAAACATTGACAATTACTTATTTATCATCAATCTTCTGGTATATACTTTGCCGTCTAAAATGATTTTAGCGGTGTATGTACCCGATGCCAATTCTTTTATATTGAATGGAACTGATGAATTTCCTATTCCTAATGTTTCTGTTTTATATTCTATTAATTTTCCAGTTATATCATAAAATTCTATACTAACATTAGTTTCCTTAATCATGCTAAATTGTAAAACACTACTATTATTTGCCGGATTTGGCACAAAATTTCCTACATGATTTTCATCTTTTCCACTTATACTTGCCGAACGAATATTGCTATATTCATACTGCCCATCATAGTCTATTTGTTTTAATTGATAGTAATATGTTCCTACATTTACATTATTGTCTTGATAAGCATAATGATGAATTTCGGCACTATTACCATATCCATTAGCCCAGCCTATTCTTTCAAAATTAACACCGTCTGTACTTCTTAGTATTTCAAAGCCTTCATTGTTTATTTCAGTAGCTGTAGTCCAGTTTAATTGTATAAACTGATTATTTACAGCTTTAGCTTCAAAAGAAGTAAGTTCTACAGGCAGAGGAACGTTGTGTTCAGAGCCGTGTAAATATATATCTGAGAAACTTGAAACTGCAAAATCAACATAATATGCTTGGAAAGTGGCATCATATCCATTGCCTAATTGTGTATAATTAATAACGCCTCCAACACTTCCCGGGGGAACTCCAGTAGCATATTTAGTTATAACTATATCACTAATATTTCTAACATCATCATCATCTTGACATCCATTTGCATCATATACAGAAACACTAATACTTGGACTTGTACTGTGATCCACTAATGATTCATCAATTAAAGAAGCTAATTCTGCTTCAGTAAAATATAATCTTAAATTAATATCATTAGTGTACCAAGTTACATTTGTAGAGAAAAATCTAAAATATCTACCCATATAAGCATTCATACCGGTAGAACCACAAACATCAGATGCTGTAGCATTCCCCACATTTGGAACAGTTACTGTAACATTCCCCATCATATATCCATTATCATCTACAGATGCTATAATTTTACCATCATTATCAAATAGATGTACCCAATCATTAACTCCATTTGATGTACATGTACCTGAAGCTCCAGCAGTAGTTGTAATAATATCCGGAAGATTTACTCCTATAATTACATCATCACTACTACTTGAGCAATTGCTCGTTATAGTCCATGTACCCGTATAAGTTCCACCTGTTGAAAAGCTAACAGTAGCATTTGGAGTATTTGCGTTGCCCAATACATAAGTAACTGTACCAGGCCCACTCCATGACCATGTTCCCGTACCTACAAGTGGAGTATTTGCCCCTAATACAATATTAGAACCTCTACAAATAAAATCATCATTCCCAGCAGAAGCACTTGTTGGTGCATCTTCCGTTACGGTAACAGTAGCATTACATGTACTTGAATTTCCATTATTATCTGTAACGGTTAAGGTAACTGTATTTGTACCTACATCACTACAAGTAAATGCAGTTTTACTTAAACTTAAACTTGCAATTCCACAAGCATCATTACTACCGTTATTTATATTTGCTGTAGTTAAAGTTCCATTACCACTTGCATCTAAAGCTAATGTATAGTTTTGACAAATTGCTGTTGGATTTACATTATCTTCTACCGTTACTGTAGCAGTACAAGTATTTGTGTTACCATTACCATCATTTACAGTTAAGGTTACGCTGTTAGCTCCCACATCACTACAATTAAATGTATTTGGAGAAACAGATACTAAGTTTACTGTTCCACAATTATCAGATCCCGTATCATATACGTCAGCTGAAACAATACTAGCAGAACCTAAAGCGTTTAAGTAAATTGTAATATTCTGACAACTAACAGTAGGTGGTGTATTATCTACAACAGCCACATTAAATGTACAATATGCTGTATTACCATTACCATCATTAGCCGTTAATGTTATAGTATTAGTAGAACCACTTATAGTGGAACCAATAGCTGGTGACTGCGTAATAGTAACTGTACCCGGAGGTGCACAATTGTCAGAAGCTGTTGCCAGACCTCTGTAATCTGGCAAAGTAGCTTGACAAGATGCATTAGCATTTACAGTTTGATTACCTGGACAAGATATAATAGGATTTGTATTGTCTTGAACAGTAACAACTCTACAATTACTTGCCCACTCAGCCCCTCCACAATCTGGTGTCCCTGTTGGATTTACTGTAACAGCATAAGTAGTAGTAGTAGTTAAACCACTTGGTGGATTATAACTTGAACCAGTAGCCCCACTTATGGCTGTCCACCCTGTAGTTGAAGTTCCAGTAGGACAAGTAACTGAACCCGTTCTTGAATACCATTGATAAGAATATGTTCCCGCAGCTCCTGAAGGTGCTGTACTAAACGCAATGTTGGCAGGATCTCCTAAAGGACAAATAGTCTCATTACCATTAGCTACAGTTCCTGGATTAAAATCAGGTAATACTGTAATTGTTACCACATCAGTCCATCTATAACAACTACCTGATTTTACTCTTCTAACAAAACATGTAGTGGTAGTTAGATTTCCTATAGTACTACCTGCTAAAGTAGTGTTATCAACACCCAATGCAGCATACCCAGAAGGAGCCGAAGCACTTGTATAACTTGAAAAATTAAAGCTACAATTTGTAGTTGAAGAATACCATTCATATTCATAAGCTTGGCAGGCAGGCAATACTCCACCCGTTGTAGCTGAAGTTTGTGTTAAAGAACTAGGTTGAGTATTATAACATATAGTTTGATTGCTACCCACAGCACCTGCTGTTAAAGCATTATAATCTGGATGCTGAAGATTCGTATTATAGGTACCTGCACCACCATTGGCATTACCTGTACCTGCAGCTACAGATATAGATGCAGAGTTAGTATATGTACCACATGGGTTTACAAAAACTTTTATACGTCCTCCTCCTCCTCCTCCTCCCGAAGCACCTGCTGTAGCATTATTAAAATACGCTCCTGTTCCTTTTGCTCCTCCTGCTCCTCCATTTCCACCCTCCGCTTGAAGTGTTCCTGTTAGACTAATATTGCCTGCTGCAGCTAACAAAATTCCACCACCAGAACCTCCACCGGCTCCTCCGCCACCACCACCAGAACCTGAGTATGTTCTTTCATCACAACCTCCAGACAAATCACCACAACATTCTCCAGTTTCATAACTATTACCGCCTTTACCACCAGCACCACCATTAGCTCCGTTCATATATATAGCTCCAGGCACTGTTAAATTGCAAGAAGCATTTAAAAGCACACCTCCACCTCCAGCACCACCAGAAGAACCACTAGTAACACCTGAAGGTCCTCTTCCTCCTCCTCCAGCTCCTCCTCCTCCTGAACCAAAGTCTATATCAAATCCAGTAGATGTACCATACGTATCTGTTCCTGCATTACCTCCTGTTGCTCCGCCTCCATAATCATCTTTAGTATTACAAGTAGCAGTATTACACCCCGTTTCATCTCCTCCTCTACCTCCAGAACCTCCAGCACCAGCAAAGCCTCCATAACCACCACCTTCAGCTCCTCCTCCGCCTCCAGCACCTTCTATTAATCCCCCTTCGTCATCCCAATTATTGCATTGTTGCTTTACCCCATTTCTATATGCTGCTGTACCGCCTGCTGTACCACCTGCTGTACCACCACCCGTACTTCCTCCATTACCGCCATATAATCTTAAGTCTCTACAATTATCTTTATCCCAACAATAAGTAATTCCCCTTCCATCGGTGTATCCTCCCTCACTCCACAATGCTCCATAGCTACCACCACCACCACCTGCTGCACCTCTTCCATTTCCATCTATTGTGCCATTAATTGTTATATTATTGGCATTAACCTCTAGTAAGCACCCATTTGCAACATATACAGTAACACCACTATTAACTGTAAAATCATTAGCACCTAAATTATAAGTTCCAGACATAGTAACATTGCTAGTTAAAGTAAGGTCACCACCACTATAGTTACCTCTAGGGATAACTGCATCTGAAGAAACTGAATAACCATAACAGTTTATACCTCTTCTTACTCTATAATAAGTATATTGAGGGTTAGTAGCGGCAGTTATAGTATAAGTAGAACTAGTAGCTCCTGAAATATTTGTCCAAGAAGAACCATCATTACTTCCTTGCCATTGGTAGCTTCCTGTACCTCCAGAATTACTTAATACTGTATTGTTACAATTGTATGCTATTGAGGGCTTTGCTCCTCCGTCATGATATATTTGCTTAACTGTTAGAGTATGAGATGCTGCAACCCAATTACAATTATTGTGCCTTACATAAAGGTAATAAGTTCCAGCTACAGGCAACTCAACTGTATAAGATCCAGTTGTTACATTACTTATTACGTATGAGTCTGTATATCCCGTAGGACCATCTACATAAATATATGTGTTGCTTCCACCTGATACAGAAAAAGTAAATCTATCACCAGCATCTAATGCTGTTATTTCTACTCGCTGAGTAAATGCAACATTAGAATATGTTCTTGTCCCATTACATTCTGGGTCAGTTTGAGTAGAATGTTGATTATAATAAGTTGTACATTGGCTATATGTTTCAAAAGAAATAAATAGTGCTGTAAAAATTAAAAGTATATATTTTTTCATGGCTTTAGTTTTTTGGTTAGTTACTAATTGTCAGATTTTTTTGATTCTATGAATGTTCTAAATTCAGGATGTTTTATATACCATTGATATAGATCATTTAGATATAAAACAACATCCTCTTGAGTAGGATTATCTTTTTGAATAGCTTGAAATTTCGGATAGCTTGGGAATTTCTTAAAAATATTAAAACCCCAAACATTTTGAAAATGTATTTCAACCATTTCATCAGAAAATGAAAAAAGAATGGGTTGAGGATTGTATATAAATGTAGATTTATAATCATCATAAGACCACTTACCTATATAACTCTCATTACTCTCAAACGACTTTTGAGAAAATGAAAAACCATAAACGAGTATAAAAATGATAGAAATGTAAAATGCTTTCATGATTTAGAAGTTTAACGGTAAATAATATCAAATACTGTACCAAGTTAATAAAAAAAAAGTATTTATAAAAATTCTTGCCTAATTATTTTTGCATCTCCATGGTTCGGAGCCAATTTTTCTCCAATTTCTAAATATTTTTTTAGCATTTCTATATTAGATAGCTTTCCGTAAGCATAAGCTATGTTTAAATACGCTTCCGGTACTTGAGGATTGTTTTTAATTATTTCTTTATTTAGGTCTATTACATTATTATAATTCCCTAAATCATATTCTAATGAAGATAGATTGAAATATAAATCAATATTATAACCCGCGTATTCTATATATTTTTTTATGTTAGTAACTGCTTTTATTTTATTGCCTTGCTGTAAATATAAATCTGCCAACGACAAATAAACATCATAAAATGTACTGTCTTTTTCAATAACATAATTATAATGTTTTATGGCTTCATCATCTAATTTTAATATTTCATCAACCCGAGCTAAATCATAATGCGAATTAAAAAAATCGGGATAAATTTTTAGTGCCTGCTCTAAATGGGTTTTAGCCTGTTTAACGTTTTCAACGTTAATTCCACTTGGCTTAGTGGTTTCTTTTTTCATTATAGTATGAGCCATTAAAGAATGTAATTTAGCTGACTGAGGGAAATTCTTTACATCCGTTGAAAATAATTTATAAGGAGTTTCCCATTTTTGAACTCTAAAAAATGAAACTAACACAAAAGTCAATATTAATATGCCTAATAACGATAAACTAATTTTTTCACTTTTCAAAATTTTAAAAATCAACGATATTAATATAATGGAAAATGGTAAAACTAAAATAAATGCCAATCTATCTGCAACAATGCCGGGTATAACTTCAAAAATATTTGAAATACTTACTAATGTAATTGCCGATAATAAAATGCTCCACAAAACAATTTTTTCTTTCCTAAAAAAATAAGTTAAAAAAGCTCCTGCGACTATTAAACCAAACAATATAAAAAACTGATTTAGAGGGCTGAGAATGGGATTAATAATATTGTATCCATAATAAGAAGATAAGGGATAAGGCACTAATATTTTTTTTAAATAGAATAAAGCACTACTTATACTTTGTCCGTTTTGTATAGTATTATTTTTATAATAGTAATAAGGATTTTCGGTTAAATCAATAACCCTTGAAGAATAATCGGTATTTTGATGAATATACTCTTCATTAATAATTTCTTCTATTTCATAATCTCTAAATTCTGAAAAAACTCTATTTGGATATGAATAATCAACGTAAGAAATCAGGAAAAAACTAATTAGTATTAATGTAATCATTTTTAAATAAAGAACTTTAGATAAAGATGCCTTAGTGTCTTTCAAAAATGCATTTACAATAATAAATATGATGAGTAACAAATTAAAAACATCATAAAGTACATTGTTATTTTCTTGAATAGTATAAAATAAATCTATAGAAAATATAATAAGGAATCCAAACAATATATAATTGATAATCTTCTTGTTTTTAAGCTGTAAAAGATGCAATGCCGTATATAAAATTGGAAGAATTACTCTCGTATCAACTTTCTGCTTACTATAAGAAATCCATATTCCAATAATTATATAAACAGTAATAAACAGCCATTCTTTTTTTATTTTAATTCTATTGAATGAAAACAAATTACTTTGATATATGACCAATGTAATTAATATTACCATCCAATAATTCTCTTCTATAATGAGAAATAAATAGGCAGGAAACAATAAGCTAAGCTTTAGATAATTATCCGATAAAATTTTATTCTTAAATAATAATGGCACTATCATGAATAAAATATACCATCTCCCACCTTGATAGGCTATAAACAAACTTGCTACAACAATAGCTATTAATATAAAGACACCAAAATATCTACTCTCTTTATCTAAAAATTTTTGTCTTAGTAATGAATAACTATTAATTACGATAAGACTTATTGAAACCAATAAAAATATTGCAATCAATTTACTAATAACAAAAGAATCCTTAATAGAAATAATTACAAAAGGTATATAACTTAAAATAAGCAAGCCTAAATTCCACCAATTTAATTGCCTCAACAACACCACTAAAAATGGCAAACTCACAACTAAAGCCAATGCACTTTGCTTAGAGTATATAGCTAAAAAATTGCAGAGAGCTACCAACAAAAACAAATACCAGCGTTTAGAATCTATGGCTTTCATTGATATTATCAATCCTAAAAAGGGAAATAGAAATGCTAATAACTCTTCCCTATTCTTTATACTTGCCACCGCTTCTACATGTAGAGGGTGCACTAAAAATAATAAGGTAATTAATAGTGGTATCCACTTGCTGGGAAACGGTATATAAGTAGATAAAAAATAAAATATCAAACTACATATAAGTATATATAATACTACATTAACAAAATGACTAAAATGAGGATTCTCGCCAAATAACTGATATTCTATAGCAAAAGTAATTTGAGATACAGGTCTATAACCATATTTATACCCCATATCATCTTCATAATAATATCCTTCTAATATTTCTTTTATGCCATCAAAACCTTTTTCTACTCGTTTGTTTCCTACAGTTACAAGCTCATCATCCATATTAAATTTATAGCCTATAGACTGACCATAAATGAGCAAAGTAAGTACGGCTATAACAAAATAATTATAACTATTTTTCCATTTCACATTTCAAATATAATACTTTGGCTTGTAGTATTATAGGCTGATTACTTATCTTTACACCACTTATGAATTCAACATTAAAAATATACAACACGCTAACGAAACAAAAAGAAGAATTTAAACCTATAAACCCTCCTTTTGTGGGCATGTATGTTTGTGGTCCTACGGTGTACAACGAAGTTCATTTAGGCAATCTCCGACAGTTTATTAGTTTTGACGTAGTATATAGATACTTACTTCATTTGGGCTATAAAGTTAGGTATGTTAGAAACATTACAGATGTAGGACACTTAACAGATGATGGCGATAATGGAGAAGATAAAATAGAAAAAATGGCTTTAGCTCAAAAATTAGAGCCCATGGAAATAGTGCAACGCTACACCAATAGTTTTCATCAAGTGAGTCATTTGTTTAATTTAAAAAACCCCGATATTGAACCCACCGCCACAGGACATTTAATAGAGCAAATAGAAATGATACAGCGTATTATTAACAACGGATATGCTTACGAAGTAAATGGTTCTGTTTATTTTGATGTAAAAAAATACATTGAAGACCACGATTATGGCACATTATCGGGTAGAAAAGTAGATGAACTGCTTGAGCAAACAAGGGAAGAATTAGAAGGCTCTGACGAAAAAAGATTTTTTGCCGATTTTGGTTTATGGAAAGCTGCATCGCCAAATACTATTATGAAATGGAACTCTCCATGGGGCGTGGGCGTGCCCGGCTGGCATTTAGAATGTTCTGTTATGAGTACAAAATATTTGGGGCAAGAATTTGATATTCATGGCGGTGGTATGGATTTAAAGTTCCCACATCACGAATGCGAAATAGCCCAAAGTGTAGGTGCAGATGGCAAAGCTCCCGTTAAATATTGGATGCATGGCAATATGCTTACTGTAAATAACGACAAAATGAGCAAAAGTAAAGGCAATGCCTTTTTGCCCATGGAATTAGTAACCGGCAACCACCCTATTTTAAATAAAGGATACGCTCCTATGGTTATTAGGTTTTTTATACTTCAAAGCCACTACAGCAGTACTTTAGATTTTAGCAATGAAGCCTTAGATGCTGCCGAAAAAGGCTATACAAGATTAAGCAATGCTTTCAAATTAATAGATAAATTAGAAATCCATAAGGAAAAACAAAATACGGATAAAGTATTAGCCGAATTAAAAGAGCAATGCTACAACAATATGAACGATGATTTTAACACACCAAAAACTATTGCAGTTTTGTTTGATGTAGCAAGTATAATTAATAAAGTTTATAGCAAAACTGAAAGTATTAGCCAAGAAGGATTAGACATAATAAAGACATTAAAAGAAGGCATACTTGAAGATGTTTTAGGCTTAAAAATTGAAAGTACTAATGAAAACTCTGTAATAGACCCGGTAATGGATTTGCTAATAGAATTAAGAAACGATGCCCGAAGCGAAAAAAACTGGACAGTTTCCGATAAAATTAGAGATGGTTTGCAAAAAGCAGGCATACAATTAAAAGACGGAAAAGAAGGAACTACTTGGAACGTAAACTAATTATTAGTGATTAATTATTAATTAAAAATGAACAATACGAATCTTTTTAAAATACTTGCCATTACCGAAGGAATAAGTTTTTTACTAATATTGTTTATCACCATGCCTTTAAAATATTTTGCAGATATGCCAATGCCTAATAAAATTGTAGGAATGGCACACGGTTTTTTATTTATTGCTTATGTAGTTATGGTTTTTATGGTAAAAAACAAATTTAAGTGGACAAAACAGCAAACTATGTTAGCCTTATTAGCTTCTATTATACCTTTTGGCACTTTCTATATTGAAAAAAAATTTGTCCCAAAAAATTAAATCTTCTAAAATGAAAAGAATTATAACCATTATTAGTGTACTATTTTTACTAAGCCAATGCAAAACAGACCCAAACAGTACAAATACTAATACAGAAACTACCACTAATAATGAGCTAAAATTAAATGATGCTCCTACATTTAATGAAGATAGTGCCTATATATATGTAAAGAAACAAGTAGATTTTGGTCCGCGAGTGCCTAACTCTACTGCTCATACTGAAACCAAACAATGGCTGTCTAACTTTTTAAAGCAATATGCAGATACTGTAATAGAACAAAATGCAGATTTAAAAGCTTTTGACGGGAATATTTTAAAATCAACAAATATTATAGCCAGTTTTAATACTGAAAACAAAGACCGTATTTTATTATGTGCCCACTGGGATACCCGCCCCTTTGCCGACCAAGACAAAGAAAACATTAAAGAACCAATAACAGGAGCTAATGATGGAGCGAGTGGCGTAGCTGTACTTTTAGAAATAGCCAGACAAATAAAAACAAAAGGCATTAATAAAGGTATAGATATTATATTGTTTGATGCAGAAGATTACGGACAACCCAATTTTAGCACAGATGATTACATGCCTAACTCATACTGTTTAGGTTCTCAATATTGGGCTAAAAACTTGCATACGCCTAATTATAAAGCACAATTTGGTATTTTATTAGACATGGTGGGAGCACCTAATGCGGTTTTTACTATGGAAGGCACTTCAGTAAATTTTGCTAACGACTACTTACACCAAGTGTGGAAAATAGCTCATGCTATAGGCTATAGTTCTTATTTTTCTTATAAAGAAACTTCTCCCATAACTGACGACCATTTATATATTAATCAGATAGCTAAAATTCCAACTTTAGACATTATTCATTATGATGCCACTACGCCATCCGGGTTTGGGTGGTACTGGCACACTCATAAAGACAATATGGATGCTATAGACAAAAATACATTAAAAGCAGTTGGACAAACTGTGTTACAAACTATTTATCAAGACTAATAATCTTTAATTAAATAATTACTGAGTTTTTTAACTTTAGTCTAAATCTTAGTCAGATAACAGAAAACAGTTAACAGATAACTAAACATATCTTAAATCTACACTAAATTTTTCGGGATGTTTTCCTGTAATGTTTTTGTAAAAACTCATTATCTCTCTCATGTCTTTTTCCATATCATCGCTTGGATAAAGAACCTTACCCACTCCAGCTAATTTCTTTTTATAATCTAAAAAACCTAAAGCAATAGGTACGCCTGCCAATTTTGCAACATGATAAAACCCTGTTTTCCACTCCGTTCTTTTAGAGCGTGTACCTTCTGGTGTAACCATAACTGCTATTTTATCATTTTCTTTAAACATATTAGCCATTGCTTGCACCGTACTTGGTCTTTCTTCTCCTTCTTTTTTAGGTGTTCTATTAATAGGTATGCCTCCCAATGGTCCAAAAATTAAATTATAAGGAAATTTAAACAAAGAATCTTTAACGGTAAATCTTAAAGGAATTTTCATAATAACAAATGCCGCCTTAGCAATAGGAAAATCCCAATTGCTGGTATGTGGCGAAGCTATCATTACACACCTATCAATACCTTTAGGCATAACTTCTTGAACCTTCCAGCCTATCAATTTTAAAAATAATTTAGCAATCATGATACAAATATCCGATAATTTGAAACAATAATGTAACTACCAGCGTACATAGTTTTAACAAAACACAAAACCATGAAAAATATAATTACAATTTTAACAGTTTTACTTCTTTTAAACTTTGCTACAGCAAATGCACAAGAAACGCCACTACCACTACCAGACCATTCAAGCAATGAATTTAAACCGGAAGCTCCTACTTCTCAGCATGTATGGGTAAAAGGACATTACGAATACAAATCGGGAAAATACTACTGGATTAACGGAGCTTATGTTTTAGGCTTAGAAAATCAAACTTGGGTAGATGGAAAATGGGTATTAAATGAAAGTTCAAATATGTACAGTTACTCTCCCGGATACTGGAAACAAGAATTAGAAAATATTACACACAATGGTATAGTATATGAACCTGGTGTTGTAACAAAATTAAGTGTTGTTGAGATGTATGATCCTACGCTTTATAGTGCCTCGGCAGAATAAACTATAAAACTGTAGTTTCATTTTTTAAAAGCGAGTATATAATAATGTACTCGCTTTTATATTTTTATTAATATGTATATGCTGACACAAAATAGATTAGACTATTTTGTGTTTCTTACACCACCCATATAGTGGCTATCTATTTTTGCATGTCTTTATCCACATAATTTTCCTGACGTTTGAAACTACAGAACAGGAAATTTTGTATTGTATTAAATGGTGTTGTATGGTCTTCTGTTACACAACGAATTTTATCAAAGCCGTTTTTAAATTCCTCTATCAAAGAGTGTTCTGTGTACTGTTTAATTTCAAGTCCGCTACACTTTGTTGGTCCATTTTCCGAAAAAGTCCCGATTGCCATAAAACCATTTACAGATTTCATTGCTGTTTCCACATATTTTGAAACTTGTTCATCTGTTGTCAAAAAATGAAAAGTTGCTCTGTCGTGCCAAATATCAAAAGTTGTATTTGGTTCAAATTCTGTAATATCGCTAACAACCCAGTTTACTTTTTCAGCTTTGTTACCTACACGAATTTTTGCTTTTTCAAGTGCTTTGGCAGAGATATCTAAAACTGTTATATTTTCAAAACCTCTTTCAAGCAAAAAGTCCACTAGTTTACTGTCTCCACCACCAATGTCAATAATTTTAGCATCTTTTGCCACATTAAAAGAAGAAATGAAGTCAAGAGAAATATTTGGAATTTCTTGCGTCCAACTTACTTGGTCTGGATTTTTAGTTTCATAAACTGTTTCCCAATGATTTTTCCTATTCATATTATTTATTTTCATTTATTTAATACCGCTTAAATAGCCGTTTAGAATAATCATTATTCTATTACACATATCCATGCGGTATTTTAATATAACAGTATTTACCATTCTAAAATTCAAAATAGATTAAACTATTTTAGAGTAACAAATTGGTATCACTTACACCTCAAACTCTTTCCCGTCCACAGCCAGTTCCGTATTTTCAAAAACTTCTTTTGCTTCTGCCTGAAAAGGACGTATATCATGATACTTTGCAGAATAATGTCCTAAAATTAATTTACCCACATTAGCTTTTTTAGCTATTAACGCAGCTTGCTTAGCTGTGCTATGATTCCACTTTTCTGCTTTATCTTCTTCGCTACTTAAATATGTAGCTTCATGGTATAGCAAATCTGCATCTTTTATTATGGGAATTATTGCTTCATTATAAACAGTATCTGAACAATAAGCATATTTTTTACAAACTTCCGGCTCAAAAGTAAGTAGCTCATTCTTTATAATTTCCCCTTTATCATTTACAAAATCTTTGCCTATTCTCAATTTAGGAATAAAAGTATTAGGCACATTATGCTTTAGCAATGCCTCAGCATTTATTTTCTTGGGCTTAGGTTTTTCTATAAATAAAAAGCCATTGCAGGGTATTCTGTGCTCTAAAGGAATAGTAAAAACTTCTAAATATTTTGTTTCGGCTATTTTATACGATTTCCCATAATTATGTGCATGAAAATAAACAGGATATAGCCAATCTTCTCTTGTATAATCGGCTTGCAACTGTATAATTTGTTCTAATTCCGGAGGACCATAAATGTGCAAAGGAGCTTCTCTCCCACCCAATCTAAAAGAGTTAAGCAAACCCACTAAACCAAAATAATGGTCGCCATGCAAATGCGAAATAAAAATATAGTTGAGATTAGCTCTTTTTATTTTAAACTTACTAAACTGAAACTGCGTGCCTTCGCCACAGTCTATTAAAATAGACTCATTTTTATACTTCAAAAGTTGCGAAGTAGGAAATCTATCAAAAGCAGGAACAGCAGAATTGCAACCTAAAATAGTTAAGCTAAAAATACTCATTTCATCTATCTCAAATCTCTTTCCAGTTCATTGAGCATTACTAAGTCAACACCTTCTTTTAATGTTGGCGTAATATTAAGTATAGTATCTAACTGCGATAATTTTATAAGTTTCAAAATATTATCGCTACAAGCAACCAAAACAAAATCGCCTTTGGCTTTAGTACAAATTCGTTCTGCTACTAAAAAAGCACTCAATCCGGAGGAATCCACATAGTTTACATTGCTTAAATCGCAAATTATATTTTTAAATCCACTATTGTTTAATAGCAGAAACTCAGTTTTTAAATCCGGAGCATTATTAGCATTAATTATTTCCTCATTAGGTATAATTACCGCATATTTTTCTTCTTTTGACGTTTCAAATTTCATAAGTCAATGTAGTTAATTGAACCAAAAATAGCGAATGTTATAGATTTACACAAAATTATGTGAATTAATTAACAACAATATTTGTTTTGAGTTGTACAAATTAAGTCTATCTTAGAATCGTTATAGAAATAACAATGGCTTAATTTTTGAATTATAGAAGAATATGGAAGCAAAATTTTCACCAGAAATAAAAGAAGTTCTTTCAAACAGTACAGAAGAAGCACTTAGGCTAAATCATGACACTGTGGGAATAGAACATTTAGTATTGGGATTATTGAGAGATAATGACAATATGGCAGTAAAAATTCTTAAAGAATTAGATGCCAAACCTGTGGTATTGCGTAAAAGAATAGAGCGTTCTATGGCAGACAGACCTATTTTTACTCATTTAAAATCTAAAAGTTTAAACTTAACAAAGCAAGCCGAAAAGATTTTAAAAGTAATGATGCTGGAAGCAAAATTATACAAATCGGAAAGTGTAGGAACAGAACATTTACTACTTGCCATACTTAAAAATGAAGACAATATCATTTCGCAAATATTTTATGCCGAAGGAATTGATTATCATTTGTTTAAATTAGAAATGGAATTAATATCGCCAAATGAAATAAAAAATCAAGCTGAAAATGACGATAATGGCGGTATGGGCGAAGACGATCCTTTTGATAAAAGTTTTGGTAGCAGACCTAAATCTACAAAATCAAAATCTAAGACACCTGTTTTAGATAATTTTGGCAGAGATATAACACATTATGCCGAGTTGGGAAAACTGGACCCAATAGTAGGAAGAGAAGTAGAAATAGAAAGAGTTTCCCAAATACTTAGTAGAAGAAAGAAAAACAACCCAATATTAATAGGCGAACCGGGCGTAGGAAAAACAGCTATTGCCGAAGGTTTAGCACTACGTATTATTGAAAAAAGAGTATCTCGTGTGCTATTTAATAAGCGAGTAATAATGCTGGATTTAGCCGCTTTAGTAGCCGGCACAAAATACCGTGGGCAGTTTGAAGAACGTATGAAAGCCATAATGAATGAGCTGGAAAAAACAGATGATGTAATTTTGTTTATAGACGAAATACACACCATAGTGGGTGCAGGCGGAGCTACAGGTTCCTTAGATGCGTCTAATATATTTAAACCTGCATTGGCAAGAGGCGAACTGCAAGTAATAGGTGCCAGCACATTAGATGAGTATCGCCAGCATATAGAAAAAGATGGAGCTTTAGATAGACGTTTTCAAAAAGTAATAGTAGATCCACCTTCTGTAGAAGATACGTTAAAAATATTAGAAAATATTAAACCCAAATATGAGGAGTTTCATAATGTAACTTATCAAGAGGGTTCTTTAGAAGCTGCCGTAAAACTGAGCAACAGATATATTACCGATAGATTTTTGCCCGACAAAGCCATAGATATAATGGACGAAGTGGGAGCAAGAGTGCATTTAAGTAATATTCAAGTGCCTAAAAATGTTTTGGACTTAGAAAAACAAATAGAAGAAGTAACGGAAGAAAAGAAAACTGTAGTTAGCAATCAAAACTATGAAATAGCAGCCAGTTTAAGAGATAAAATACGTCATTTAAACGACCAACTTAAAGAAGCTAAAGAGGTTTGGGAAGAAGAAATAAAAACAAAAAGATACCCCGTAACTGAAGATGATATAGCGGAAGTAATAGGCATGATGACGGGAATACCGGTAAGTAAAATAGCTCAAAGTGAAAACAAAAAACTGGTGGCTATGGCAGACGAGCTTAAAAAAATGGTTATAGGGCAAGATGGAGCTATAGAAAAAATAACAAAAGCCATACAAAGAAATAGAGTGGGCTTAAAAGACCCTAATAAACCAATAGGTACTTTTATTTTCTTAGGACCTACAGGAGTAGGAAAAACAGAATTAGCACGAGCTATTTCAAGGCTAATGTTTGATAATGAAGGCTCTATGATACGCATAGATATGAGTGAGTACATGGAGAAATTTTCAGTATCTCGGTTAATAGGTGCACCTCCGGGCTATGTGGGCTACGAAGAAGGTGGGCAACTGACCGAAAAAGTAAGACGCAAGCCTTATTCTGTAGTGCTTTTAGATGAAATAGAAAAAGCACACCCCGATATTTTTAATCTATTACTTCAAGTATTAGATGAAGGTATGCTTACTGATGGTTTAGGAAGAAAAATTGATTTTAAAAACACCTTAATCATCATGACATCAAATATTGGTGCCAGAGATTTAAAAGAGTTTGGCACAGGCGTAGGTTTTGCCACCAAAGCTAAGCAAGATGCTAATACCGATATTTCGCAAGGCGTTATTTCTAAAGCGTTAAAACGCACATTTGCTCCTGAGTTTTTAAATAGAATAGATGATGTAGTAATGTTTAATGCTTTATCTAAAGATGATATTCATAAAATTATAGATATTGTTCTTAAAGGCGTATATAAAAGATTAGAAGATTTAGGCTACAACGTTAAGTTAACTAAAGCCGCTAAAGATTTTATAGCTGAAAAAGGCTACGACCCAAGTTTTGGAGCACGTCCGCTACACAGAGCTATTCAAAAATACTTAGAAGATCCTTTAGCAGAAGAAATTTTAAATAAAAAACCTGAAGAAGGAGATATTTTGCAAGCCGACTTTAATAAAGTTGATAATAAAATAGAAATTTCAGTAATAAAAGGCGACAAAAAGAAACTGGACAAGCCTAAAGAAGAAAAGTAACATATAATAATTAAATTTTTATCAAAAACACTTTACTCTTTTAATTAAGGTAAAGTGTTTTTTGTTTCTATAAAACATTATTGTTAATTTTATACTGAAATGACTAAAGAAGTAAAAGAACCATCTATGGCTTATGGCAAAGTTTATACCTATGCCGATTATTTAACTTGGACTAGTAAAGAAAGAATAGAGTTAATAAAAGGTAGAGTGTTTAAAATGAGCCCCGCTCCTGCTGTTAAACATCAAAAGGTTTCAAGGGAGTTGAGTCGCTTTTTTTTAAATCATTTTCATAAATCATCCTGCAATGTTTTTGTCGCTCCTTTTGATGTGCGTTTAACAGATAAACGCAAAAAATCAAAAAAGACGAAGATATTACTACCGTTTTTCAGCCCGATTTATGTGTTATTTGCGATGAAAGTAAATTAGACGAAAGAGGCTGCATAGGTGCTCCCGATTTGATAATTGAAATATTATCGCCAAGCAATTCTTCTAAAGAAATGAAAAATAAGTACGAGCTGTACGAAGAAAACGGAGTTAAAGAATATTGGGTAGTTGATTACACCCACCAAACCATACTTATTTACATACTTGAAAACAATACTTACAAAAGTTTAAAGCCTTACACTTCGGAAGATGTAGTACAAAGCTATTTATTCCCTAAATTAACTTTTGATGTTAAAGAAATATTTGAAGATTAAATTTCTAAATTTTCATTATAAGAATATTTATATAATTAAGGTAAAGTGTTTTTTGTTTCTATAAAACATTATTGTTAATTTTATAGTGAAATGACTAAAGAAGTAAAAGAACCATCTATGGCTTACGGCAAAGTTTATACTTATGCAGATTATTTAACTTGGACTATTAAAGAAAGAATAGAGTTAATAAAAGGTAGAGTGTTTAAAATGAGTCCTGCTCCTGCCGTTAAGCATCAAAAGGTTTCAAGAGAATTGTCATTGCAGTTGGGTACATTTTTTAAACATACAAACTGCCAAATGTTTACCGCTCCTTTTGATGTGCGTTTAACAGATAAACGCAAAAAATCAAAAAAAGACGAAGATATTACTACCGTTTTTCAGCCAGATTTATGTGTTATTTGCGATGAAAATAAATTAGACGAAAGAGGCTGCATAGGTGCTCCCGATTTGATAATTGAAATATTATCGCCAAGTAATTCTTCTAAAGAAATGAAAAATAAGTACGAGCTGTACGAAGAAAACGGAGTTAAAGAATATTGGGTAGTTGATTACACCCACCAAACCATACTTATTTACATACTTGAAAACAATACTTATAAAAGTTTAAAGCCTTACACTTCGGAAGATGTAATACAAAGCTATTTATTTTCCAAATTAACTTTTGACGTTAAAGAAATTTTTGAAGATTAAATTTCTTTAAGTTTGTACAATAAAGCCGTAATTTTATAGAATGAAAAACATAGTAGTAAGTGGTGCCAGCAAGGGAATTGGTAGAGCAATAGTATTATATTTTGCACAAAAGGGATTTAACGTAGCTTTTTGCTCAAGAAGCGAAGAAAATTTATTGAAATTAAAAGAAGAAGTTTTAGCAATTAACCACGAAGCAATAGTGTTAGCTATAAAAGCCGATGTTTCAAAAATTAAAGAATTGCATTTTTTTGCAGAAATTGTAAAAGCAAATTTTGATAAAATAGACGTTTTGGTCAATAATGCCGGTGTTTTTTTACAGGGCAATTTAACGGATATGGAGTTTGATGATTTTGATACCGTATTAAAAACAAATCTTTATAGTGCATTTATCCTTACCCAAGAATTTACACCATTTTTTAAAAATCAAAACAATGGTTATATTTTTAATATAAGCAGTATAGCTGGCTTAGAAGCCTATAAAAATGGAGGTGCGTATAATGTTAGCAAGCATGCTTTAACGGGTTTTAGTAAAACTTTAAGAAATGAACTTAAAGATTTTAACATTAAGGTAAGTACGGTTTATCCCGGAGCTACTTTAACGGACTCATGGGCAGGAGTTGATTTACCGGAAAACCGTTTTATTCCTGCCGAAGATATTGCCAAAACTATTTTCAATATTTATTCTTTAAGCGATAGAACCGTAGTGGAAGACATAATTCTTAGACCTCAATTAGGAGATATTTAATATTTAATAATGAAAAAAGGTTTATTCTTATTTTTCTTATTTACAATTAGTTACTCTTTAGCTCAAAACAGCAAGCACCAAGTTATAGTTTTAGGTATAGACGGTTTAAATAATTATCGTTTTGATGAAGCTTATACGCCTCATTTTGACTATTTAAAACAGCACGCATCTTGGACTTTGCATGCACAAGCTAATGAGCCGCTTTCCAGTAGTCCAAATTGGAAATCTATTATAACGGGTACTACTCCGGAAAAGCATTTAATAACTGAAAACGGTTTTAGCAGAAAAGTTTATAAAAACAATCCTACATGCGAGGAAGAACCTAAAAAATTCCCTACTATTTTCACTATGATAAAAAGAGATAATCCCAAAGCAAAAGTGGGTTTATTTGAACACTGGGGAGCTTTTTGGCGATTAGTAAAAGGAGATAAACTCAACAGAAAATTTTGGTGGGAATTTAAACCTAAACCCAGCGTAAAAAGAGCAATGGCATTTTATAAAAAGAGAAATACTACCCTATCTTTTATTCAAATAGACCAGTGCGACCATGCAGGGCATAAATATGGACACGAGTCGGCAGAATACGTAAAAGCCGTAGAGCAAGCAGACGAACTTTTGGGCATAGTACTTAAAACCATAAATGAAAAAGATAATTTTAAAAACACCACTTTAATTGTTGTAGCCGACCACGGAGGCAAAGGGAACAGCCATGGAGCTGGCACACCAGAAGGCATGAATATTCCTTTGTTTATTATGGGATCAAATATTAAAGCAGGCTACGAAATTAAAAATACTACAGTAAAAAATGAAGATGTAGCTGTAATGGTTTTAAAAGCATTGGGCATAAAACCCCATAAATGCTGGACTGCTAAATATATTGATGAAATTTATTTATCAAACTGATTAGGGTAAGTATTTTTTAAACTATCTATTGATTTTTCAACTTTAGCTTTTAAAGCTTCTTTATAATCGGCTATATTTTGAGCTACTTTATCATCAAAAGCTCCTACAATTTGAGCCGCCAAAATACCGGCATTTTTAGCTCCGTTTAAAGCAACCGTTGCCACGGGAACGCCTCCCGGCATTTGCAAAATAGAAAGTACGCTATCCCAGCCGTCAATAGAATTGCTACTTTTTACCGGAACGCCAATAACGGGCAAAGTAGTTAAAGAAGCAACCATACCCGGCAAATGTGCCGCTCCGCCTGCTCCCGCTATTATAACTTTAAGCCCTCGTTGCTTAGCACTTTTGGCATAATCAAACATGCGTTCTGGTGTGCGGTGTGCCGAAACTACTGTTACTTCATAACTTACACCCAATTCTTCTAAAACAGCAATAGCCTCTTTCATTATCGGCATATCACTTTCGCTTCCCATTATTATTCCTATCATTTTAGTCGTTGGTTTTTAGTCGTTGGTCATTGGTTTTTAGATCTGAATCTCAATTCTAATATCTAACATCTCACTACCACTTTTTCCTTTACAAATTTAATTTTTTCTAAAACTTCTTCATCAAAATTGCCTAAAATAGTAATGTGTCCCATTTTTCTACCTGGCTTTGTTACTTCTTTGCCATACAAATGTACAAATACATTTTCTAAAGCACTTATCTCTGCAATTCCTTCATATAAAACCTTGCCCGTATATCCTTCTGCTCCTACTAAATTAACCATTGCACTCACATTAACTCGGTTTTCAGAATTTCCTAAAGGTAAACCTGTTAAAATTCGCAACTGCTGGTCAAACTGTGAAGAAGCCGAGCTTTCTATAGTATGATGCCCGCTATTGTGAGTTCGGGGAGCTGTTTCATTTACCAGCACTTCTCCTTCTTTGCTAATAAACATTTCTATAGCAAAAATTCCGGCAGAATGTAAACCGTCAACCACTTGCTGTGCCAGTCGTTTAGCTCTTTCTTGCTGATAATCAGTAATATTTGCAGGAGCTTTTAAATAATCTACTAAATTATAAACAGGGTCAAAAACCAACTCAACTATTGGGAAAAACTCCGTATTTCCATTCACATCTTTAGCTACTATTACCGATATTTCTTTGTCAATATCTACTGCCTTTTCTAAAATACTGGGAGCTTCAAATGCTTTATCTAAATCATTTTCATTGGCAATATACTGCACTCCTTTCCCGTCATATCCATCGGTTCTTGTTTTTTGAAAAGCAGGCAAAAAAGTTAAATATTCAGCAAGCTGTGCTTTATTTTCTATTAATCTAAACAAAGAAGAAGCTACTTCATAATCTTTATAAAACTGCTTTTGTAAACCCTTGTCTTTTATAATTTTTATGGCTTTAGCCGAAGGGATAACTTGTACGCCCTCGTTTTCTAATTGTTCTAAAGCTTCTACGTTAACGTGTTCAATTTCTATGGTAACAACATCTACATTTTTACCAAATTTGTAAACTGTATCAAAATCTTTAAAGCTTCCCTGCACAAAATGTGGCGTTAAAGTACTACACGGAGCATTTTCCGAAGGATCTAAAATATGAATTTCAACATTATACCTTAGGGCATTTTCTATAAACATACGCCCCAACTGACCGCCACCTAATATACCTATCTTTTTTTGTAAAGGATTTTTAGTTTCCATTAGGGCAAAAATAGGTAGTTATTTTTAATTTTTAGTAGCTTAGCAGGGCAATGATAAAACACTACATCAAAACACAACGCACTGCCCGTTATTTTTTATCGCAAGAAATACATAGTGGCATAAAACACGTACTTTTTGTATTGCATGGCTACGCCCAAAATGCCGATGATTTTTTACAAAGTTTTGCTCCTCTGTTTAAAGATAATACTTTAATAGTAGCTCCTGAAGGCTTATCAAAATTGTATTTTAAAGATTTTAGCAATAATCCTGCTTCAAGCTGGATGACAAGGCTGGAAAGAGAAAATGAATTAGCCGATTTTTATACTTATATGAAAAAAGTAGAACAAGAAATTGTAAACAAAATAAATGGAAAAGTAGATTTTCATGTTTTAGGATTTTCGCAAGGTGGAGCTATGGTAAGTAGATATGTGGCTGACAGTCAATTGTTTTTTAAAAACATTTTTATTTACGCTTCCTCTCCTGCCCACGATTTAGATTGGCATAAAATACCGAAAGAAAGCCAATGGCATTTAATATATGGCGATAAAGATTGGGTGGTAACACCCGAACGATTTAATGAAGTTCAGCAATTATTTAAACAACAAAACATAGCTATTTCTACTTTTAAGTTTGAAGGCAAACACGAAATAGATAAAAAAGCATTGGAGTATATAATGCCAATGGTTGATTCAAAATAGTATAAACCTCAAACCAGCACTACAAATCCACTTTATGTTTTTCAAAAAAAGGAATATCATCATCGGCTGTATAGTTTACTGTTTCTTCTGGCTTGTAATTTCTATAGTCAAATAAAGCCAATGCTATACCCACTATAGCTCCTGCCAAATGCCCTTCCCAACTTACATTTTCTTCTACAAAAAAAGGAAAAATACCCCACACCATACTCCCATACGTCAGTATAATAAAAAAAGTGAGTGCCATGGCATTTCTATTCCTAATTTTAATACTTGCCGTAAACAAATAGGCTGCCAAAGCATAAATTAAACCACTTGCTCCCACATGCACACTATTTTGCCTACCTATAAACCAAAGCAATAAACCCGAACCCAAATACAAAATCAACAATACTTTAAAGCTCCTATGTTCATGAAAAATAAATAAACCAGCCAATAACATAAACAAACTAAAAGCATTAGATATTAAATGATTCCAATCGCCATGTATAAAAGGAAAAGTAAGCACACCATACAGTCCGTTTAAAGATTTTGGCTTTACTCCGTATGCTTCTAAATGCAATTGAAAAAGATTATCAACAATTTCAATAACAAAAAGCACAAAAATAAACAAGGCACTCAATTTTAACTTGAAATAAAATGCCTTTCGTTCCTTTATATTACTTATATTTGTTGACAAGTTGTACTTTAATTTCCTTAAAACAAAAACCTTACCGTGTACATTTTTCGTTTTATATTCACTTTTTTACTGACAATATGTCTAATAATAGTTTTAAACATGAGCATTGGTGGCTTGCCCGCATTAGGCTCTTTACTAAATCCTTATACCGGGTTTTATAATTCTGCTGAAAATCCCTCGGACTTGCCCTTGCCCAATGAAGTAGCTTTATCAGAACTAAAAGAAGAAGCCAATGTTTATTTTGATGAACGCAGAATACCGCACATTTTTGCTAAAAATGAACAAGATTTATATTATTTGCAAGGATATGTAGTAGCCAGCTTGCGTTTGTGGCAAATGGAATTTCAAGTATTAGCTGCTGAAGGCAGAGTAAGCGAACTGCTGGGCAATGACGAAAAATATATCAATTTTGACAAACAGCAGCGTAGGCTGGGAATGAAATACGGTGCAGAAAACAAACTGAAACAAATAACTCAAGAAGCAGATAAATCTAAAGATATTATTGAAGCTTTTTCAAAAGGTGTTAATGCCTATATACACAGTGTTAAAGATAAAGACCTACCTATTGAGTATAAATTAATAGGCTACAAACCCGAAGAATGGAATACCTACAAAACAGCACTTTTGCTTATGAATATGAGCAATGTATTAACCAGCACTGAATACGATATTGAGAATACAAATTTTGTAAGTGAATATGGCAAAGAATTGTTTGAACAACTTTATCCTTCTTACGATTCTACAATAGTTCCTATAATGGAAACACCGAAAGAAGGCTGGGTAAATAAGCTAAAAGAAAAAGACACTTTGCAGCAATTAAACTTACCTATAGCTCCTGCCGCTGCGGTAAGTAACCAAACAAGCTTAAACAAACTTTACGATAAACCGGATGTACAAATAGGTAGTAATAACTGGGCAGTAAGTGGCAAAAAAACAAAATCGGGGTATCCATTGCTTGCCAATGACCCACATTTAAGACTAACCTTCCCTTCTGTTTGGGTAGAAATGCACTTAAATTCTCCGGGACTAAATACTTACGGTGTTGTTTTTCCTGGTGCTCCGGGTATTATCATTGGTTTTAATGATTATATAGGTTGGGGTGTAACCAATGCCGGACGTGATGTTAAAGACTGGTACGAAATAGAATTTAAAGACAACAACAAAGATTTTTATAAGTGGGAAAACGGCTGGAGAGAAACTACTAAAGTAGTTGAAGAAATAAAAGTAAAAGGTGCATCAAGTGTTTTTGACACTATCGTTTTTACGCATTTAGGTCCTGTTACTTATGAAAATTTTGATACCAAAAGTGGGAAAAAGAACTTGGCATTGCAATGGATGGCTCATAAATCCAGCAATGAATTAATGGCATTTTATAAGCTGAACAGAGCCACAAATTTTGAAGATTATTTGAATGCTTTAAGACATTATTCTTGTCCTGCACAAAATTTTATTTTTGCCGATGTAAGTGGCGATATTGCTATTAGACAACAAGGAGAATTTCCTGTTTTAGAAAAAGAAGAAGGTGTATTTATTCAAGACGGAGCTACCCACGAAGCTTGGTCAAAATTTATTCCTTTTGATGAAATACCGCTAATGCACAACCCTACACGAGATTATGTAAGCAGTGCCAACCAACAAATAGCAGATACTAGCTATCCTTATTATTACAATGGAGTTTTTGAATATTATAGAAATAGAGTTATTAATTCTACCTTAGATACTTTGCAAAATGCTACAGTTGAAAGCATGAAAAAACTACAGTTTAACAACTATAATAAAATGGCAGAAGAATGTTTGCCTTTATTAATGGGATATATAGACGAAACACAACTAAATGACGAAAGCAAAGCTATTTTTAATGCTTTAAAAAAATGGGATTACTACAATGAAGTAGATTCTAAAGAAGCTATTTATGCCCAGCTCTTTTTAGAGTCTTATTATACTAATTTATGGGATGAATTTGTAGAGAAAGAAGTAATTGGCGGCTGGGATCCATACACTTGGAAAGATGGCTGGAAAGCACCAAATGAGTTTCAAACGTATGTACTTTTAAGAGATAGTATTCAGCACCAATTTATTGATAATAAAGAAACTACAAAAGAAGAAACTACGGCAGATATAGTGCTAATGTCTTTTGATGAAATGGTAAAAGGAAGTGAAAAATTAGCCGATGAAACTTGGGGCGAATACAAAAATACTTACATAGAACATTTAGCTATGCTACCTGCATTTTCTGAGCATGTAATAACAGGTGGCAATTATAAAATAGTAAATGCTACAGGGAAATTTCATGGCCCGAGCTGGCGAATGATTTTAGATTTTGACAAAGGAAAAATAAAAGGCTACGGAGTTTATCCGGGCGGACAAAGTGGCAACCCCGGCAGCAAATATTACGACAACATGGTAGAAGAATGGAAAAACGGAAACTACCACGATTTAATAAACAGTCAAGATGAGAGTTTTTACTCATCAGATAATTATTTAAAAGTAACTTTTAAAACAAAAAATTAAATGAAAGAAATAATAGCTTTTATCATTTTAATAGTTTTAGGCATCATAGCACATTTGTTTTTGCCGTGGTGGTCGGTAGCCATTGTAGCGTTTTTAGTAGGCTTAGGTTTTATAGAAAGTACTTCAAGAGCCTTATTAATAGGCTTTTTAGGTGTTTTTATACTATGGGGAGCAAAAGCGTTAATTAGCTCTTACCAAAATGATTTTATATTGGTAAACAGAATGTCAGAATTGCTACCTTTTAAAAATGGAATACTTACCATTCTTGTAACAGCTATATTAGGAGGAATTATAGGAATGCTAAGCACCTTAAGTGGGTATTTCCTTCAAACTATAGGAAACAGCGGTAAAAGAAAAAGATTTAAGTAGCAGTTTTTACTCATCATCTTCTTCTTCATACTCTTCGTCTGTATTGTCCTCTCCTTCAAAATCCGATAGATTAAAACCATCTCTTTTAGCAAAAGTTTCAGAATTTAGTTTTACTAATTCTATCCTATCTAACCTAAAAGTTCGCCAGTCATTTCTTAAACGGCAAAAAGCTACTAAGTTCCTTTTTCTGTTTTTATAAATAAGTGCCATAGGCTCTACTTTTCTTTTAGTAAGCTCATTGCCACTTGAATCGTATTCTAAATCAACCACTACTCTATTTTCAATTGCATTGTTTAAACAAGCTAATAAATTAGGGGAATAGTGCATTTTTTTTCGGGCGGATTGGTTGTCATATCTACTCATATTGCATTGGATTGTTTACTCTAATTTAAAAAAGTATTTTAACTAAATAATAAAAAGGCTGTGATATTTAATACCACAGCCTTTTCTGATTTAGGGTTAGTTACAATAATTTATTGAAATTCAGCCACTTGAGTTGCCGCAGATTCATTTATAAAATAAAATGTTTTGCTACTAAAGTTAGCCACTTCAAAGTTATAAGCAGCCACTTGCACCGCTCCGTAGCCACTTGCACCCGATAATTCTGCCGATGTAAATGTAACAGAAGTAACACCTGGAGCTACAGTTCTTGAAATAGAAGTACTACCAAATGATACTACATAAAAAAGAGAATCTGCATAAGAAGGAGCACTTTCTATAGAAACCACTAAGTTTTGGTTTGTATTAACGGTTGAATAATCTCCAGAAAGTTTAACCATACTTGGTGTTCTTTTTACTGTAGTTTTATTAAAGGCAGCTACGCTTCCATTTCCTGTTACAGACCAAGTATTTTGACCACCGGTATAAATATTATAATCTAATTCAGTAGAACCACCAGTAGTGCCCGGTATAGAATAAGCATTATTGCTAAATTTTTCTAATTCATAATCGGTGTTAATAGTTACAGTTCCTATATCTATAGCAGAACCGTTTTCTTGTACAGCTGCTGTGGCAGCATCCATATCAATATCAAATGTCCCTACGGGTGTAGTAGTAGATGTTTGAGTTTGAATAGCCGCAAATACACCATCCGAATCTCCAAAACTTGGAACAGGATTAGCAGGTGCAGTTGCCGCAGGTGTATCATCATCGTCTGATTTATTACAAGAAGTTGTAAACGTTAATGACAATAGTAAAAGGGGTAATAATAAATAGGTTAATTTAGTTTTCATAATATATATTTTTTGTTTACGCAAATATAATACAATTAGAGCACCTACGTAAATACGGCAAATTGCGTATATTTTAGCTACGGAGTATGTTGCTTCCTAAAATGTTTGTAAGAAATTTGTGTCAACGAATTATAGATATGTATAAATTGGAAAAGAAAATAGAAATTCCGATATAACTATCCGTTATTATAACAATAACTTATGCGTTAAGATAGCATCTTGGGACGTTTAAGTAATTTGAATTACAGCTTGTGGTCTTTTACTTTTGTCTTGATACAAAAGTAACAAAAAATCAAGACTGTAATCAAAAACACTAAAATGCTATAAAACAGACGATGACAAATTAATGTATGCTCAACTTCAGTTTTCCTAAAGTATTTTTATTTGTAGGAGCATACTAATTTGTCTGTTTACTGTTTTATAATTTCATCCATTTTGGATATCTGTTTTACATCATTTCTTAACGTATTTTTGATTAAGGTCGGGTAAAAGTGCACCTTAAGTTTGCAAGTGGGGCACCCATTAACCGAAAACTCCGTAAAAAATTAAACTGTTTGAAGAACGGAGTGATGAGTTTTTGATTTTTAGGAGTTGAGGTTATAATGGGTCGCTGAAAACTTAGTGCGATTCTTTTGTAACTTTTCTTCCAAAGAAAAGTTAATGTAAAATACTTCATGGGTATCTTTACGGATAGTTATATTCCGATTTAACACATAACTCTCCCCTACACACAACAGTGTTGTGCATTCGTTTTTCTATCTAATAACTTTTAATTTTCGTTTGCTGATACATTCTTTAAATACGGAAAAGGTCATTCCTTTTGTTTCTTTCGCAATTTTCTCCTTTACAGCTCTAAAAATTTAACTGTGTCAAATGTTTTGTTCTTTATTTTTCATTTTCAATAATATCTTTTGGAGAGATGTTCGTCTAAACTAACTCACAACCATCCAATTTCAAAAATAAACTGACATTTGCTCCTGTAGTTTCTTAGCCTCTTTGCCGGCTACTATTGCAAAATTTTCAGTATTATCTGCATATATAATACTTCTTGAAGAGTTTATTATTAAACCAATATCCTCTTTAATTAAAGCATTTTCTACTACATCTTTTACGCTTCCACCTTGTACTCCCACTCCGGGAACTAAAAAGAATACTGTAGGAACTTGCTCTCTTATTGCTTTTAATTCTTTGGCATGGGTAGCTCCTGTTACAAACATTATATTTTCATCATTGCCCCATTGCATTGATTTTTCTATAACTTTTTGATAAAGCATTTTACCATCTTGTTTTATATACTGAAAATCGGCACTGCCTTTATTAGAAGTTAAAGCTAATATTATACACCATTTATTTTTTACAGAATTTAAAAATGGCGTAACAGAATCTTCGCCCATATAGGGAGCAATGGTTACCGCATCAAAATTATAAGTTTCAAAAAATGTTTTAGCATACATTTTAGAGGTATTGCCTATGTCGCCACGCTTAGCGTCTGCTATGGTAAATATATTTTTAGGTATATAATCTACTGTTTTTTTTAAGCTATCCCAGCCTTTGCTTCCCATACTTTCGTAAAAAGCTATATTGGGTTTGTACGCTATGCAATATTGCTTTGTAGCGTCTATTATTCGTTTATTAAATTCAAAAACGGGGTCTTCAAAATCTAATAAAAATGTAGGTATTTTGGTAATATCTGTATCTAAGCCTACACATAAAAAAGACTTTTTTATGTGTATTTGTTCTATTAGCTCTTTACGAGTCATTTACTTTATTTCAGAATTATGAGATAAATTAACCGCTTCTACACTTTTTATTTCGGGTACAGATTTTAGTACAGCTTCTTCTACGCCTGCTTTCATAGTAAAAATACTTTGAGGGCAAGTTTCACAAGTTCCCAATAAACGCAATTTAAGTTCCATATCATCGGTTAATTCTACTATTTCTACATTGCCACCATCATTTTTTAAATAAGGTCGCATTGTATCCAACGACATTTCTACCCTTTTCAATATTTCTTCTTTACTTCTCATTTTTCGGTTATAATTGGTTCTTCTTTTTTAGTTAGGTTATTTATGGCTATTTGCTGAGCTACTTTTTCTGCTATGGTATCAAATGCTGCTATTACTGCACTATCATCGTGTGTAACAGCAGGTTTGCCTAAATCGCCACCTTCACGTATTCTTTCTTTTAAAGGAATTTCTCCTATAAAAGGTACGTCATAGGAATCTGCCAGCTTAACACCTCCTCCTTTACCAAAAATATAGTATTTTTTCTCCGGCATATCTTCTGGTATAAAATACGACATATTTTCTACCACGCCTAAAATAGGAACATTAACACTTGGCATAGTAAACATTGATAATGCTTTTTTAGCATCTATTAATGAAACCAACTGAGGCGTAGTTACTACCACAGCTCCCGTTACTTTTACGGTTTGTATCATGGTTAAATGCACATCTCCCGTACCCGGAGGCATATCTATAACTAAATAATCTAATTTCCCCCAAATTACATCTGTAACGAACTGGCGTAATGCCGATGTAACCATGGGACCACGCCATACTACGGCTTGTCTTTCATCTACTAAAAAACCTATGGATAAAACTTTTATTCCTTTAGCTTCAATAGGCAAAATGTAATTTTTGCCTTTTATGTTTCTAACATCGGGCATCTGTTTTCCTACGCCTAACATTGTTGGTATAGAAGGTCCGTGTATATCGGCATCTAAAATGCCCACTTTTGCTCCTTGTTTGGCTAATGAAAGTGCCAAATTTACTGTAACTGTAGATTTTCCTACGCCACCTTTCCCCGAAGCTACACAAATTATATTTTTAACACTTGGCAGTACATTTATATCCGTATTTCTGGCAGAAGTTATGTTTGATGTCATATTTATATCTAACACTGCCGAAGGATAAACTGCTTTAACTGCTTCAATACAATCTTGTTTTATTTTTTCTTTTAAAGGGCAAGCCGGTGTAGTAAGCACCACCGTAAAAGAAACACTTGTTTCCGAAATTTTAATATCCTTAACCATATTAAGCGATACTAAATCTTTATTCAAATCGGGGTCTTGAACGGTGCTTAGTGCTTTAAGTATTTTTTCTGTTGTAATTTCTTGCATTTCAAAGCAAATTTACGGATAGTTATAGTAATTTCCATTATTATAAACTTTCCATTTCACATTATCTAAACGATAAACAACTGTATGATTAAATAATTCAAAATCTGTTGCTATTTCTTTAGAAAATGAGGTCGTTTCTCCATTAAACATACCTTTTAAATAGCCATAATTATCTCTAAAAACTACAATATCGTTATCTAACTGAAATTTTGTAGGCGTATAAGGTGCTAATCGGCTTACTTTTCCTTTATAAAAACAATAAAAATTACCAAAATCATCGGTGTAAACCATTACATTTTCTTTTATAAGCACATCTTTTGGTTTTATACTCATTAATTCTATTGTTTCTCCTTTGTACCATACTTTAAACTGCTCCATATCATCTATATAAGCTACAAACTCCTCTCCCACTTCATACCAACTTGGCTTTTGATACATTAAAGTATTCGTTTCTCCTTTATACCATACTATAAAATCGTTTAAATTGCTTACATAAGCCAGTATATCTTTAGATGTTTTATAAGTAAATGGCGGATTACTTTCTAAAAAGGTAACTTCTCCTTCGTAAAATATTTTAAAAATATTGTTATTGTCCAAATAAACAATGGTATTATCTCCTGCTTTTATTTGATTAACTGCCCACTGCCCTATTATATATGTGGAGTCTTGATAATAAACTTTAAACTCTCCATACATATTTGTAAAACACAATATTTCATCTCCCAATGCAAAATTAGTTTCTACCCACGGGCATAAAAACTGTACTTTGCCGTTTTCTAATATCCAAAGTTGTTCATCTACAAAATAAGCTAAAATATTATCCTTAGCATAAAACTTAGGATTAACAATATTCATGTCTTTTTGTTCGCCATTGGTAGAAATAATAAATCGGTTGTTGTTTCTAATATAAGCCACATAATCTTTACCGTATTTAGCTTCTACTATTGGTATAAATTCAGCTTTTACAATTCTATCTTCGCTAAAAATATTAAAATAGTTCCAGTTTTTATCTGTAAAATATGCTGTTTGACCTTGGCTTAGCAGAAAGACTACTAAACTTAAAAATAGAAAAAAATGTTTCATATATATAGTATAATCATAAAAAAGGCGAGATGGTTTCATCTCGCCTTAATTTATTTCAATTATTTTGCCAAAATTTATTCTATAGATTCCGGCTCTTGAGCTTCATATTCAACTTCTATTGGTAATTCTGCTGCACTATTGTTAACTAATTTAAACTCAACACGTCTGTTTTTAGCTCTTCCTTCCGGATTATCAGAACCGTCAGGATTTTCATTTGGTGCAATTGGTTTGCTTTCTCCAAAGCCACTTGTTCTAATTCTTGCTTCTTCAATTCCTTTTTCTACTAAGTAATCCTTAGCTGCATTAGCTCTTCTTTCTGACAATGCTTGGTTATAAGCATCAGAACCTTTGCTATCTGTATGTCCTTCTACACTTACGTTTAATTCTTTGTATTTGTTCATTAACACAATAACAGAATCCATTTCATCTTGATACATTTCTCTAATATCATTTTTATCAAATGCAAAATAAACATTTTCTACTACGGCTTTGCCTATAGGACGCATTACTAAAGTTTTCAGTATGGTATCGCCTTCAGAAGCTAAAAATTCATCAGCAGATAAAGTTTCTATGCTTGGCCAGTAACCTTCTTTATTTCCATTCACTTTATAACTTGCTTCTTCTATTAAGAAATATATTGGGTTACTACCACTAACGCCTTCTCCCATAGGGTCAAATTCATTACTTCCCATTACTTTATACAATCCTAAATCAACACCATTTACTACTGCACCTTTAGTATCTACAGCTTTTACAGCTATATATTTATCAGTTTTAAGTGTTACTTTAAAAATATCATCACAGCAAGTTTCGCCTCTATCTGAAGTAGTGCCTGGTCTGTTTGAAACTAAATATCCTTTTGAACCGGCAGTATTTAAAGCTAAGTATAAATCATCGGCACTTGAGTTTATTGGAGCTCCTAAGTTTACAACTTCGTCAGACCAATTATCAATATTACCTTCCAATTTAAATACATCTAAACCTCCATATCCCGGATGTCCTTCTGAACTAAAATAAAGTATTTGATTAGTAACATCATAATGAGGTGTCATATCGTCCCATTTCGTGTTTACTGTATTGCCCATATTTACAGCACTTCCTAATTCTCCGTCTTTTCCTACTGTAGCATAAAAAATATCCATACCACCTTTACTACCTGTTCTATTAGATGCAAAATATAACACTTCATTTCCATCTTCATCTTGCCCTAATGCCGGTTGAGTAGTAGAAGCACCTTTTCTGTTTATAGCTAAAAACTCAGGGTCTGACCAGCTATTACCTTGTTTTTTACTTCTATATATATTACATGTCATGGCTGTAGCGTTATCTTCTGTACACTGTGTGTAGTACAATGTTTTTCCATCGTAAGAGAATACCCCATTTCCATTATGTTTTTCATCTACATTTATATTTTCCGGTAATAAATTTTCTGACCAAGCTCCATTTTGGTTGCTTGATAAAAATAATTTAGAATAATAATCTTTCCCTTCATCCCAAGCTTCTTCTCTATTTACAGCTCTCGGTTCTGTAATAGCAGACATTAATACAGTATTATCATCTACATATTTAGGTGCAAAATCTTGTAATTCATGGTTAATACCAGGAACTACATCTACTTCTGCTTCTTCTTTTTCGCCTTCTAAAGATTTAGCTAACTCAATACCTTCTATCTCAATTTTAGCTCTTCTTTTTAACGGAGCTAAAACACCATCTTTATCTTTAGCATCTTTAGTATCTCCTAAAAATTTTTCAAAACTATCTTTGGCTTTATCGTATTCTCCTTGATTTTTTTGCATTAAAGCTTCATAAAATTTAGCTTCCGGCCATGATTTTTCGCTTAGCTCAATGGTTTTTCCATACCATTTTTCTGCTTGTTTATAATCGTTAAGTTGTCTATTGGTTTCAGCCAACTTAAATGTTACGTTTGAGTTATTTTCTTTCTTCTGCTGAACTTCTTCAAAATAATCTACTGCGTTATAATAACTACCTTCTTCGTATAAATTTTCAGCTAATTTCATCTTCTTTGACGTGGCACAAGAAGATATAGTTAAAATAGCTACTCCTAATAAAAAGATATAATTTAGTTTCATGTTTAGTTTTGTTTAGAATCTTGGGTTGAACAAATATGTGTTTGTAGTAACTGATTTATTTTTGTAAGGACCGATATAACTAACTGCTATTTCAAATGCGTTAGGCATACGTGCTCCAGTATCGTTTTTCAAATCTTTTCCAAAAGCTCCTGTTCCTATATCATAAGCTCCTGATAATCTGAAATTTTCAAAATCAAATCCTGCTTTCGCTATTACAGCAACATCCCATCTGTACCAAGCACCTAAGAATATTTTAGCTGTTTTCTCTTTTTTTGTTAATAACTTATATCCAAAAGTAGAACCAAAGTTTATTTCTTTAGTTTTTACTGTAGTTTGGTATAATGCACCTGGTAGTATTAACCATTTCTTTTTAATTTCAAACTCAAAACCTCCATGTGCTACATGTCTAAATGGCGTTTGATTATCTTTTGTTGTTATAAAATCATCTTTATGGCGTAATACATTAAAGAATGAGTACCCTGCATAAAAAGTCATCCAATCTGTAAACTTTGCATCAAACAAAGCTCCAGCAGTCATATCAACAGAGTTAACAGCTTTTTGATTAGTTAAATTCATATCATCATAACCTGGTAAACCACCACTCAAAATATCTTCTTCAAAAAGATAATCTCCATTTATTTGTCTATTTCCATATACACCCTGCAAACCTAAAGCTAAATGATATCTGTTATTTTTATCTAAACCTTTATGGTAAGCTAAGCTTAAGCCCGCTTTTAAAGTATTTAAACCTCCTACTTTATCGTAAAATACCATTGCTCCAACACCCAAAGCGTCTGTTTTAAGTTTGTTTTTAAGCAATGAAAAATCTACCGAAAATGAAGGTGTCATATATGGTAGTGGATTATTGCTAACAGCATTTCTATATTGGTCTCGGTATATAGCATTTACACGCCAAAGCCCATCAAACTTACCTGTAAGAGCAGGGTTTAGTGTTAATGGCGAAGCATAATACTGCGAAAAATGAATGTCTTGAGCTTCAAGATGATTTGTAGCCAGAAATGTAAATAACACCGCCAGCAGGGTAAATAGTCTTATTTTCATGTTTATAGTAGTTTTTATTAATTAATTCAATTTTTATCTAAACAAGCTTACAGAGCCCGAAATTATATAATTTTCTGTTATTTTATCAATTACTATGTAATAGTTATAAACATCCACTGGTTGATCTTCCCCTTGGAATGTTCCGTCCCATCCATTATCGTTATTATATTGATAAACTAACTCTCCCCACCTGTTATAAACGTTAAATGTAGTTACATTAGAATTATTATCCAAATAAACTGGGAAAAATAAATCATTTTTTCCATCTCCATTAGGTGAAAAGGCATTTGGCATCTCCGGATTGGATACTTCTATCACATAAACTGTGGTAGAATCTGTTTCAATACAAGAGAAATTATCTCCATTATTTAATACAAACTGATTAATAATATCAACACTTACGGAGTTTAATCCTGCACTATCGGCACTAAAAGTATTTCCATTAAATCTACTAGCCGGATACCAAACATAATCTGTATTATCTAAGGAATTAACTACTTGATATTCGTGAGTTTGATTAATTACCAATGTATCTAATGCTTCAATTTGTCCGTTATTACAAGCAGTTGTAACGGTATATTCAGTAAGTGACTCACATCCATTTACGTCCACAGTTCTTATACCGTAAGTTGCATTAACACCACTAGTCAGGGTTACAGGTCCCGGAGCTGGGTTTATATTGCCATTCCAATAAACTCTATCTAAAGCTACTCCATTTTCAACTATTGCATCAAAATCTATTACTACCGTATCATTACAACATAGAACATTTCTTACTAAGTCTGTATTTAAAGTAGCTGGGTTTGCAATATTTACTTGTATATCTGTAGATCTTGAACATCCTAAAGCATCGGTAATCGTTAAGGTGTATAAACCCGTTGTATTTACCACTATGGAAGATCCTGTACCTGTTTCGGGTCCCGTCCATACCATATCATAAGATGAAGCGGCATTAGTTAATAAGGTAACAGGTTCATCTAAACAAGTACCTACTTGACTTGCTCCTCCATTTAAAATAGGTGCATCTATTTCATTAACGGTAACTGTTACTTGTCCATTAACGGTACAATTAGTTAACTCTACATCAACATTATAAGTTGTAGTGGTACTTGGGTATGCTGTTGGATTAAAAATAGTGTCATTAGATAAGGAACTATTATTGGGTGTCCAGACCGGATTAGAACCTCCATTAGCAAATAATTGAACAGTATCACCTTCACAAATTGTAGTATCATTAGAAACTGTTAATGAACCCGCAAAATTAATCTCTAAAGAATCTATAGTAGTACAAGAGCCGTCACTCACTTCTAAATAAACAGTAGTAACGGTATTTACTTCATCTGTTATAATTGGATTTTGAATAGTATCATCATTAAATGTCCATGCAGGATTTGAACTCCATTGATAACTAATTGGTGCATAACCGGCAGGAACATAATCTGTTTTAAATCTCACATTTGGTCTATCATTACTTGCAAATGGAGCATTTAAAGAACATCCACTTGCTCCGTCTGTAACATCATAAACTGCGGTATTCTGAACAGTTTCGGTATAGTAAACAGCATCATTATTTGTCCAATCATTATTATCAAAACAAGCTTGAACTATAATATTAGAAACACCGTCCCACGTAAAGTTGGTAGAAAAATTATGCCAATTCCATCCTAAATGTTCATTGTAGGTAGAACTTGGGGCTACAGTAACAAAGCCTGTAGTAACAAAGCCTGTCATAGCTGTAAGATTACTATGTGCCATTGAAATTGTAAATCCACTATATGGCATTGTAGAGTTTGAGGTAGCTACTTGAAACGCTATCCCTGATAAATTATCTCCTGCTACTAATCCTTGAGCACTTAATTCTGAGGCATAAAATAAATACTGTAATCTGGCATCTTCCCAAAGTCCTCTGTAAGGAGTATATGTAGTAGTAGATAAAACAGAATCTGTTCCAATTTGTATTACAGAATCTTTAGGTTGCAATAAAGTAGTTGTAGAAGCTGCTCCATAAAGCTGTATATTATCATCTGGACAAGACAATGCTATATCATCAGACAATGAATCTATAGTTATAGTATCAACATTAACATAAACTGTTGCACTTGTGGTACAAAATCCATCTTGCATGTTTACTGTATATTCTATATCTCCTTCAGGTGTGCTGGTAACTGTAGCCCCAGACGTAGAACTCAACCATGTAGGAGGAGTCCAAGTATAATTTGGATTTACAGGTGGACTTAAAGGGATATAGCTAAAGCTTGTTTGAGAAATTGTAAAACTAGTACTATTCAAAGAATCAATTGCATACCCCTCAGTTCCTGTGCCGTTTTCAATTCCTTGTGTCATTGTTGCAAATGTTCCATCATTTTGAACATCAATATTATTTATTACAACAGTACCATTTTCATATAAAATAACTTGTACAGAAACTGTATTTGAACTACCAAAATGATTTACACCAATAAAGTTAAAAACCACATATCTGTTAGGTGCTGTTCCGCCTGTATAATAGCTTGCTGTTCCACCTGAACTAAAGTTCAAATCATCCCATAACCAAGCTATAATGTTATTTGGTAAATTGGTTGAAGGAATAATAGTATTACCTATGTATGCTGAAGCTAATGAATTAAAACTTATAAAACCATTAGAACTCAAATAAACTTCGTTATATCCTGTTCCAAAAAAAGGAAAGTTAAACCCTAAGCTAATAGGTCCAACAGTCGTTTCATCGCCTAATCCTGTTATGGTTGTACCTCCTGTTGTTGACATTAAATTATAAGATGATTCAACCAATATATATGCAGGAGCATCTGGACTAATTCCTACAGTTAAATCTACAGAAGACCCCTCACATACTGTTGGGTTTTGAGGCGTTACGGCTATAGGTAAGCCTACACCTTGAACCTGTAATAATACTGAATCTTGAATAACACATCCACTATCTGAAGTTACTGTAGCTACATATTGTGTAGTTATCATAGGAGATGCCGTAACATTATTTCCTGTAGAATCATTTAATGTACCTACATTATTCCATTCTACTGAAGCTATAGAAACAGAACTTGGAGTAGTAGTAAGCATTATTTCTTCTGAACCATTTGCACATATTGTATCTAATTGATTAAAATGAATATTAAATGAGTCTTCAACAAATACCATCATACTATCTACACCACAATCAGAAGTAATGAAATATTCAGTATCTTGAGTAGGATTAACATAAGGATTAGGAACTGAAGGATCACTTAATCCCGCTGTAGGACTCCATGATACTGTAGCCCACGGTGCTACGCCTGTTGCATTAATTTGTCTGCCTATTCCTCCACACGAAACTAAAAAGTCTGGTCCAGCGTCAGTTGGATTCATATATACAGTAGCTGTAGTACTACAAGTGTCATCTATCAAATTGGTATAATAGTATGTGGTAGTATTAGTACCGGTAGGCACAAATTCTATAGGATTATCAAATAAAAAATTCCAGTTTTCATCAAAAAACCCATAAGTAGGGTCTGCTAAAAACACTTGAACATTATCTAAACCCCAGTGGTCAAAATTTTCTGTTGAACTAAATATTTGAGACCATTGAATTTGAGTTGAATTAGTTTGTGCTCCCACAGGAATAGGGAAACAATATGTGGCCCACTGAGTAAATGGAGTTTGCCCAGAAGCTCCCGGTGCTGTTGATGCATTACCCGGATTAGAAACCCAAATACCCGGTCCCCAGCCATTTCCACTTGGGTCAACAGAAGTTCCATTTGGAATAAAATAAGCAATATCTATCCAAGTAGTACCTCCGTCTATTGAATATTGCAAAGAAACGCCTTCGTCTGGTTCGTCTGGACCTTCTGTGGGCGTTGGATCACTTTGTACGGCATATACTAAATCAAAACATATTTGACCTCCATAAGTTAAATCTAATCCTATAGAAGTTAAATTTCTTGGTACATCCGCTTGGTCTCCCATCCATAAATAAGTATCATTAGTTAAACTTGGAATATACGGATTGTCAAACTGTGCTGAACTTGTAGCTTGCCACCCAGGACCCGCATTTCCTAAATTAAAGTCATTATTTAAGGCATAATCTGCAAAACCACTTAAAAATATTTTAGCAGTATCGCCACAATCTAAGGTATCTGCCAAAGGAACAGCATTTACAACACACTGAGCATTAACTTTCCCTATAAAAAAATATGATGATACTATTACAAGTAATAAAGTGTAAATCTTTTTCATGTTTCCTAATTTTTATTTAACATTTACTGAAAAATCAACTAATTTTCCTACAAATGCATTTTGGTGTTTTGTAATAGAATGATCAAAAATACACAAATTCTTTCTATAAAACTCTTCACAAGTTCCTTCTATAGATGAATTAGCAGGAATTGAAACACTATAAAACTTAGTGTCTTTCTTCTTTTCAGTATTGGCATTGCCATAATCCAAAGCTAAGGTATATTCCAAAGCTAAAGTTTCAGATGTTTTATTTTCAAACTTCAGCAATATATAATCGTAATCAAACCCTTGATTAGATTTACATACAGAATGTTTGTAAGTAATTGTATAATTTTTATTATCTTCTATATTTACCCAGTCATCACTATTATTAGTTTGACTAAATGCTACAGATATTAATAAAAAGAAAGAAAAAAGTAAAGTAATTTTTAATTTCATACTTATGTATATTGTTTAAGTAGGCAAAGTTAACAAAAAAGTAATAAATACTACTATCTTCTTTAAAGATTAATTAATCTAATATTTTGTGTGAAAAATTACAAAAAAGTACAGTAAAATATGCTTATTCAATTTTTGAACTTATATTTGCAAAATTATTTCTAATTAAAAAAACTTAACAATGAAAAAACTTAGTTTACTATTTATGTTGTTTGGAATAACAACAATGACTTTTTTATCAAGCTGTGGTGATTCTACAAACGCAGGGGAAGATGCACCCTTATTAACGGTTACACCTTCTGAAAGTGGTAATGTAGTGGAAGGTACAGTTGTAACTGTAGAAGTAAGTGCCGGACAAAATCCAACTTCTAAAAAAGATTTGAAAACATTAACTGTTGCAACACCAGGTACAGATACTACTATCACTATTAATGCACCAACTTATTCAGTTACTTTTAATGTAACCGCTCCTCAAGAAGGACAAAGTGATACTTACACTTTCACTCTAACAGACAAAGCTGATGTATCAACTACTAAATCTTTTACGTTAACAGGTACAAGTAGCTCAACAGGTACAAACTTTGGTGCTGAAATTTCCGGTGCATTTTTCCACATTGGTGGTACAGAAAAAGGTGCTTATGATTTAGTAGCAGAAACTCAATTAGCTGCAAGTGCTAATGATGCTAACAAAGATATGCTAAATTCAGATATAGCCGGAGATCCTTTTTCGGGTTCTTGGAAAACAGGAACAGGCAATGGAACAAGATATGTAAAAGCTAATTCTTTTGATTATGCTAATGGAACGGTAGAAGATGCTACTACTTACTATAATAGTGGTGCTAATATTTTATCTCAAGCTCAAAATCCACAAGCCGGGGATATCTTTATTGCAAAATTAAGAGGCGGGAATGATTATGCTTTAATAAAAGTAGTATCTATTGATCCTAACGATAATACTTGCGGTTGTGGTAACAAAGGGAAAATAACATTTAGTTTTAAAAAATCTAATTAAATAAATACACGCAATTAAAAGTTGTGCTAAAAAATTAACATTGGCATAGCTTTTGATTGTACCTTTGTATTCAATTCATAAAACAAAAAAAAATAACAATGAAAAAAATTAGTTTATTAATGATGTTGTTTGGAATAGCAACAATGACTTTTTTATCAAGCTGTGATCCTTCTGGAGATAGCGATGTAACACCTTTATTAACTGTTACACCTTCTGAAAGTGGTAATGTAGTAGAAGGTACAGTTGTAACTGTAGAAGTAAGTGCCGGACAAAATCCAAGTTCTAAAAAAGATTTAAAAACTTTGGTAATTACAAAACCAGGTACAGATACTACTATCACTATTAATGCAGCTACTTATGCTGGAACTTTCACATTTGTAGCACCATTAGCTCCACAAAGTGATACTTACACTTTCACTTTAACTGATAAAGCTGATGAAGTAGCTACTAAATCTTTTAGCTTAACAGGTACTAGTGGTACAACTACTACTCCGTTAGGTTCTGCTACACCTTTTACATGGCAAAGAGTAGGCGGTAGTGCTGGTACTGGATTATCTCAATTTGGATTATCTTGGACTTCAAATACTTCTACAAGTGCTATTATAGCTGACGCAGCAGATAAGTTGGTAGTTTTATCTTCTTCTCAGTGGTCTTCATTAACTACTCAAGAAGATTTACAAGCAGCTATTGACGCTGGTACAGGAGTTGCTCAATACACAGGAGTTTCTTCTCAACAAAATGGAACTTATGATGACGTTTTGGGTACTAAAAACGGAAGTAACTACTACTTAATTCATGTAACTAGTGGTCAAGTTTCAACTTCTGGTTCAGGTACTACTATTACTATTACAGGTAATTACAAAGAATAATAAATTCTTAATTTCATATCAAAACCCGAGCAACTTGCTCGGGTTTTTTGTTTATATTAACACCATATTTATTACTTTGGCACACTACTTGAACTTATCTTTGCAACTAAACTTTTAATAGTTATGAAAACCTTAAAAAATATAACAACCATCATTGCCGCTTTTCTAATTGCAAATATTAGCCAAGCTCAAGAAGGATATGATTATTCTGATAACATTAGAGTACTTTACGGTAGAGTTTTTAATGGCGATACCATTCCTATGGTTACTGTGCCAGAAGTGCAAGTAACTTACTATAAATTTAAAGACCAAAAAGAAGAATATTGGTACAACTACTATTTGAAAAGGGTAAAAAAAGTATATCCTTACTACCAAATTGCCAACCAAGTGGTAGATGAATTGGAATACGAAAAAAACAACTCTAATAAAAGAGGCTACAATAAATACAAGAAAAACCGTAAGCAAGAGTTGATGAAAGAGTTTGAAAAAGAACTTAGAGATTTAAAAGTTTCAGAAGGTAAAGTACTGGTTAAAATGATAAACAGAGAAACGGGTATCAATTTTTACGACTTAATTAAAGAATACAACTCTGGCATTAAAGCGTGGACATATAATATAGTAGCCAATAGATATGACTATGACCTTAAAGAAGTTTACGACCCTAATAAGGAAGAAAACAGAATGCTTGAATTAGCTATTAAGCAGGTATTAGATAATAATTAGCCTGTTTTACAATTTCATCTGTATTAATATCATTCATACATTTAAAATGTTTTTTAGGGCATTCCTTATAGCCTATTTTAGAGCAAGGTTTACAACTTAAATCTTCTACTTGAATTATTTTATAATTCTCTTTATCCATATATGGATACATTCCCAGTTCGGGCACAGTATTTCCCCATATAGTAATCATATTTTTATTAAATGCCGCTCCTATGTGCATTAAGCCGGTATCGTGGGTTATTAAAAGCTGAGCTTGTTTTACTACCCATGCCGATTGGTTCAAATTTAATTTGCCACAAGCCGTAACAACTTGCTGATTGGTTGTATGCCTAACTATCTCCTCTCCTCGTGCTAAATCTTCTAAGCCACCTAAAAGTATAATAGGCTGATTTAGCTTATTGCAAATCTCTATAATTTTTGTGTAAGGCAATCTTTTAGTGAAAAATTTAGCTCCAATAGCTATAGCTATATAATTATCTCCCACTTCTAGGAACATCTCGCTTACCTTAATTTCATCTTTTTTAGGAATAAAAAAGTCTAAACCTTTGCTATCGTTTTTTACTCCTAAAGTTTTAGCTGTGTATAAATATCTATCTACTATATGGTTGTACTTAGGCAGTTTGTCTATTTTAAACTGTGTGAGCAACCATTTTTCAAAATTGAGTTTATTTACCGTTTTACTCTTTATTCTTAATCTAAATTTAATAATTTGAGTACGTACATTATTGTGCAAATCAATAATTAAATCAAAATTCTCTCTGCTCAATTCTACAATAAGTTCCTTAATATCTTTATCTAAAGCGTGTACTTTATCTACATAAGGGTTAGATGCCACAATTCCTGCATAAGATTTTTTAGTGGCATAATGTATTCTTACATCAGGTACTTGTTCTTTTACGCACCTAAGCACAGGCGATGTTAGTACAATATCGCCAATAGAGCTAAATCGCAATATCAGTATTTTCATAAAAGCAAATAGGTTTAGGTTTGGTTTTTTGTTGCTTTACATTTAATACGAGATATTACTCGGCACTTGTTTCACTTAAAACGGTAGCGGAGTATTGGTGGTTGGCTATATTATTTACCATAGATATTATTTCGTCTTTTGTTACTACATTATTATCAAAAGATACGGTAGCCGTGCTATCTTCATAAACTACATCTGCTACTGCCACACCGGCCATATCGTTTAGTTCTTTTTCTATCAATCCTGCACAGCCTATTTCGCACACCATGCCACTAATAGCCAGCTTTGCTTCATCATTAGGCGTAACGGCTACTTTTTCTACCGCCACTTCTTCTTCATTGTGCTTTGCATTTTTATCGCAAGACTTTTGCGAACATGAAAATAAAGTTAAAGAAGTAACAACAACTAACAATAGATTTTTAAACATTCTCATAAATTCTTATTTTGTGCAAAGTTAAGAAATTTAAAAATAGGCTTAAGTTTTTTAACACCAAGCAAATGAAAATAAATGTGAAATATGAAAATTAAATTTTGTGGTGCAGCAGGCACCGTTACAGGAAGTAGTCATTTAATAACTTTAGATGATGGCTTTAAAATACTTTTAGACTGTGGGCTTTACCAAGGCAATGAAAGCAAATACGAAAATTTTAACTACACGTGGGCTTTCAACCCTGCCGAAATAGATGTACTTATACTTTCTCATGCCCACATAGACCACTGCGGTAGAATACCAAAATTTGTAGCTGACGGATACAATAAAGACATTATTTGCACCCACGCCACCAGAAATTTGGCAAATATTATGCTATTAGATAGCGGCTATATACAAGAAAAAGATGTAAGCTATATAAATGAAAGAAGAAAAAGAAAAGGGCTTCCTTCTGTTGAGCCACTTTACACCGTAGCAGAAGCAAAAAAATGTGCAGAAAACTTTGTGGGAATAGGTTATAACAAATGGCATTCTATACATAAAAATGTAGAGGTAAAATTTGTAGATGCCGGACATATTTTAGGAAGTGCCAGCGTAACGCTTCGTATAAAACAAGAGGACGGAAGCTATAAAACTATAGGTTTTAGTGGCGATATAGGCAGACCGCACCGCCCAATTTTAAGAGACCCTCAATTAATGCCACAGGTAGATTATCTTATCTGCGAATCTACTTATGGCGGAGAAGAACACAGCTCTTTGCCTAACGATAAAACCGATTTATTGAGAATAATAAGAGAAGCTTGTGTAAATAGAAGAGGGAAACTAATAATACCCGCTTTTAGCGTAGGTAGAACACAAGAGTTGGTTTATATGATGGATCAACTGAGTAATGAAGGTTTATTGCCTAATATTCCTGTATTTGTAGATAGTCCTTTAGCTATAGATGCTACCGAAATTTATATGCTACACCCCGAATGCTATGATTTTGATTTATTAGAATACATGGCTAACGACCCTAATCCATTTGGTTTTAGAAAACTAAAATATACACGTAGTGTAGCAGACTCAAAAGCTATAAACAATGTAAAAGGACCAGCCATAATTATAAGTGCCAGCGGTATGATGAGTGCCGGCAGAGTAAAACACCATTTAAGTAATAATATAGAAGACCCAAGCACCACCATATTAGTAGTAGGTTATTGTGCCGAAGGAACTTTAGGCAGAAGAATACGAGATGGAGAAAAGGAAGTACGTATTTTTGGAGAAACGAAAGCCGTAAATGCCCATGTGGAAATAATGGATTCTTTTAGTGCCCATGGCGACAACAGTGAAATGCTTGACTTTTTAGAAAATCAAGATAGAGAAAAACTAAAAACTATTTTTTTAGTACATGGCGAACCAAAAAAACAGCAAGCTTTTAAAGAAAGTTTGCACAGCAAAGGCTTTAAACACATAGAAATACCGGAGTTGAGAGATGTGGTAAAGTTGTATTAACAATTGATATTAAGTATTCTACAAGGGGTTGAAACCCCTTGGGTTATTGTATTTCTCCAAGGGGTTTCAACCCCTTGGATTATCGTATTCTTATTTCGCCAGTTTGTTATACACTTTCTTCTTTCAAAAATTAATATTTTGTTGCCCTTAAAAAAAGTAAAAAATTCTGAACGATTGGAGAGTTCAGAACTTTAAATATATATTTGTACCATGAGAAAAGACCCAATAGATAAACTATTAGTAATTCCTATTACCCGTTTTATGAATAATTCTACAACCAGTGGAATTTTACTATTTGCATCGGCTGTGCTTGCGTTAATATTAGCAAACTCTCCCTTAAAAGATGTGTACCATCACTTTTGGGAAAACACTTTTTCTATCGGTTTTGGAGATTTTGTTGTTTCTAAATCTCTCCATCATTGGATAAATGACGGCTTAATGTCAATTTTCTTTTTTGTGGTAGGTTTAGAACTAAAAAGAGAGGTAATGGCGGGCGAACTTTCAAGACCTAAAGATGCCATTTTACCCCTTTTTGCTGGATTGGGCGGTATGATTGTTCCCGCGTTATTATATTTAATTTTTAATTCATCGGGAGAAACATCTACCGGCTGGGGAATACCTATGGCTACAGATATTGCTTTTGCCTTAGGCATACTTTATATGCTGGGAAATAAAGTGCCTGTTTCACTAAAAGTATTTTTAACTGCTTTAGCCATAGCCGATGATTTAGGAGCAGTATTAGTTATAGCGTTTTTCTATACTTCTCACATTTCTATGGTAAGCCTTTTAATTGGAGGGGGATTTTTATTGGTACTCATACTTGCCAATATTTTAGGCGTGCGTAATACCTTGTTTTACGGAATTGTAGGAATAGCCGGTTTATGGTTAGCTTTTTTACTTTCTGGTATCCATGCCACTATTGCCGGTGTATTAGCAGCTCTTACTATTCCCGCAAATGTTAAAATACAAGACACAAAATTTATTGAAAAAATAAAAAGCTTAATAAGCAAATTTGAAAAAAGCACGCCAAACAATGTAACGCTGGTTACTCATGAACAATTAGAAATTTTGGAAGACATAAGATATTATTCAAAAGGAGCCATGACACCCCTACAACGCCTTGAACACGCTATGCATCCTTTAGTAGCTTTTGTGGTAATGCCCATTTTTGCCCTTGCCAATGCAGGTATTACTTTTTCTGGAGATTTCTTTAACGACTTAAGCAGCAATGTAAGTTTAGGAATTATATTTGGTTTAGCCTTAGGTAAGTTTATTGGAATTATTTCTGTTTCTAAAATCTTAGTAAAACTAAAATTTGCCACACTTCCTGAAGGTGTTAATTGGCGACAAATGTATGGCGTAGCTATGCTGGCAGGTGTAGGATTTACTATGTCGCTATTTATAACAGATTTAGCTTTTGTTAATCCTACGTATATTATTCAAGCTAAAATAGGCATTTTTATGGCTTCTATCTTATGCGGTGTTGGCGGTTATTTTACTTTACGAAAAGCATAGTTTAACTTTTTGCCACTTATTAAAACGGAGTAGAATCGTCTTCTGGAGTGGCATTATCAAAGCCATCAAAACCTTTATCAAAATCGCTTTTTTCATCTCCTTCGTTCATTTTAGACGATTTTGTAATAACATTACTTGGTCCAAAACTATCGGGCAAAACAAAACTTGAATTTCCTAAATCCTCAAACTTAGCATACTGACCTACAAATCTCGCTTTTACGGTTTTGAGCTCTCCATGTCGGTTTTTAGAAACTATTATTTCAGCTATACCTCTACAGTCATTTCCTTCTTCATCTTCTGTTATTTTATAGTATTCCGGTCGGTATAAAAATATTACCATATCGGCATCTTGCTCTATAGCTCCAGATTCACGTAAGTCAGAAAGTAACGGACGTTTATTTCCTCCCCTTGATTCTACAGCTCTACTCAACTGCGATAAAGCAATAATAGGCACGTCCAGCTCTTTAGCTATTCCTTTTAAACTTCTTGAAATATAGGATATTTCTTGCTCTCTATTTCCAGAGCCTTTGCCATCGTTAGTGGCAGTCATTAACTGCAAATAATCTATTATTATTAAAGAAACATCATGCTTAGCTTTTAATCTTCTACATTTTGCTCTTAATTCAAAAATTCCAATAGCGGGTGTATCGTCTATAAATATTGGTGCTTTTTGAAGGGTATCTATATTTTTAGTTAAATGTTTCCATTCTTTTTCAAGTAGCGTTCCTTTTCGTAGCTTATCAGATTCTATTTCTGTTTCCATTGAAATTAGCCTACTTACTAATTGGTTTGATGACATCTCTAAAGAAAAGAAAGCCACAGCTTTTTCGTTTTGCACAGCGGCATTTCTGGTTAAAGCCAAAGTAAATGCCGTTTTTCCCATACCCGGTCGGGCTGCCAATATTATTAAATCAGATTTTTGCCAACCAGCTGTTAATTTATCTAACTCTTCAAATCCACTTCTAACGCCCGTATAAAAATCGCCACCTATAGCACTTTGTCTTCTTTCATTTATATTATCTAACTCACTCATTAATACAGAACTAATACGTTCCGTATTTTTCTTCATGTTTTTTTCAGTTAACTCAAATAGCTCTGCTTCGGTTTTGTCTAATAAATCAAAAACATCTATCGTTTCGTCATAAGCATCTCGCAATGAAGTACTACTTATAGAAATCAATTCTCTTTGCAAATATTTTTGAGCTAAAATTCGGGCATGAAATTCAATATTGGCACTTGATGAAACTTTATTGGTTAAAGATGCAATATAATAACTTCCTCCCACCATATCTAAATCGCCAGTTGACTTTAGTTTGTTATTTACGGTCAATATATCTATGGGTTCATTTTCGTTATACAGCATTACCATAGCACTAAAAATTTTAGCGTGGGCATCTACATAAAACGATTGTGCTACTAATATTTCAACTATTTTATCAAAAGCTCCTTTTTCAAGCATTACCGCACCTAAAACTGCTTCCTCTAAATCTCTTGCTTGTGGCAAAAGCTTAGCGTTTTCAAGACTTTCAAGTTTGTTTCCTCTATTTTTTTTAATAGCTTCACTTAGTCGTTTATTAAAGTCTTGTTGTTCGTCCATTTATAGCTTTTTAGTTGTTTTTAAGAAAAATACACTAAAGGGAATAGTGTTTTACAGTTGTAAAAGTAAATGTTTAATTATAGCTTTTTAAACATTTGGCAAAGTAAAAAAGTTAACACTATAACGTTGAAAGAGTGTGGAAAATTTTATTATTTTTTTAAAGTTATCATGCACAGGTACTTATGATTATTCTACCGTTTTTTTCTTTGTTTGAATAAAAAAATAATAGCCAAATATGGCTGGAATTATTATATTGATTAGCCATATAGAAATTACAGACAATATGATGCCGAGTTCATTTGCTGTTAAGTTTCGTAAAATTAACATTAAAGCATTTCCTTTTACGCCTAAATCTATAAAAGGAACCGAAGGAAACATGGTATGGATAATCAACATTGTAGAAACTGAAGAAAACAACAAACTAAAAGGCAAATTGACACCAAAAAACAGCAAAATAATTGCATATTGGCATACATAAATAACATACCTCAATAAAGTAATCCCCAAAATTATAAGCAGTTGATTTTTAGGAATTTCATATTCTACGGGGTATTTTTCTGTTATTTTTCTTAATAAAGGAAATTTTGAAACCCACGATAGAACCGTTTTTAAATTGAAATATATAACACTTGTTATTAAAATAATAGCAAAAGCTAAGGGTACGGTATAGGAATCTATAGATTTTATATTGGCATGTTGCACTATAGTTTTGCCTCCCATATAAATTCCAAAGCTAAAAGTTACCAAAAATTGAGCTATGCCGCCCCAGTAACCGGCAGTTAATGCTCGCGACCTATATGCCGGTTCTAATGGTTTTAAACGCCCCACAAATTCGCCTACCCTGTTGGGTGTCATAAATCCAAAAAAAGAACCGCACAGCATACTCTGTATGGCTTGTTTCATATCAAATTTTTCATTGAAATTAGAAATTAGCTTATTCCATTTTATACTTTCTAAAAAAATATTGACAGGCATTAATACTAAAGCTATAAAAAGCAAATAAATTCTACTCCACGAAAAATTTTCGGCAAAAGCCTGTAAAAGGTTATATTTTTCAGTTCTTGTTTGAATTTGCCATGCAATCAAAAACATAAAAACTCCAAAGAGAATTATCTTTAAAAGGGTAGTTAAGAGTTTTTTTGTCTTAATTTTCAATTGAAAAGCTTAGTTTAGTGCTTTGTAAAGATAATTTTTTCCTATCTAATAAAAAACTATGGCCATTGTAGAAAAAATAATTTTAGGAATTGACCCCGGCACCAGCATATTTGGATATGGCGTTATTAGCATAAAAGGAAAGGAATTAACCCTATTATCATTAGGTAGTGTAACGGTAAATAAATATGATAATCATCAGCTCAGATTAAAATACATTTTTGAAAGAGTTCAATATCTTGTAGAAGAATATAAACCGGATGAGTGTGCTATAGAAGCTCCTTTTTACGGAAAAAATGTACAAAGTATGCTCAAATTAGGTAGAGCTCAAGGTGTAAGTATGGCGGCTGTGCTTACCAGAGATATTCCTATTGTAGAATATTCTCCAAGAAAAGTTAAACAAGCTATAACGGGCAATGGAAATTCAAGTAAAGAACAAGTGGCAGCTATGTTAAAAAGTATCTGCAAATTTGATAAAACACCTAAAAATTTAGATGCCACAGATGGACTGGCCGTGGCGGTATGCCATCATTTTCAAACGGCAAATGGAATAAATACCTCAGGAAAAGCTAAAGATTGGAGTTCGTTTATTAAAAACAACCCCGATAGAGTTAAAAAATAGGTTAGACTATTTTGTGTTAACAATTGGTATTAACTGTTAAAAGCTTCAGCTATTTTATGAGCTAATGCTGTCATTTCTGTAGCTTCTAACTGCAATTTAGGTTTAAAGAAATTAATATCGTCTTCTTTAACCAATGGCACTAAATGTATATGTGCATGAGGCACTTCTAAACCCAAAACTGCTACACCTACCCTTTTGCATGGCACTACTTTTTTTATAGCCAACGCTACTTTTTTTGCAAAAGAATGCAGCTCTAAATACAAATCGTCTTCTATGTCAAAAATGTAGTCTATTTCTTTTTTAGGTATCACTAATGTATGCCCTTTAGTTAATGGATTTATATCTAAAAATGCATAGCAATAATCGTTTTCTGCCACTTTATAAGACGGAATTTGCCCGTTTATTATTTTAGTGAATATGCTACTCATTATAAACTAATAGAAAGAATTTCAAAATCTATTATTCCTGCCGGTACTTTTATAGATACTTTATCGCCTACTTTTTTGCCCAATAATCCCTTAGCTATAGGAGATTCTATAGATAGTTTATTTTGAGATAAATCTGACTCAACAGCCGGAACAATTTGATACTTAAATATTTTATTAACCTTTAAGTTTTTAATCTCCACATTGCTCAGTAAAAATACTTTTGAAGTATCTAATTTAGACTCGTCAATTATTCTAGCTCTTGCAAAAGAATCTTCTTTTTCTGCTATTTTCTTTTCTAATAAACCTTGTGCTTCTTTAGCTGCATCGTATTCTGCATTTTCCGATAAATCTCCTTTTTCTCTTGCTTCTGCTATAGCTTGAGCTGCTTCTGCTCTACCTTTTGTTTTTAGCTCATGAAGCTCTTTCTTCAAATTTTCGTAACCGTCTTTGGTTAAATAAACGTAATTCATAGTTAAGTTTTTTATAAAACAAAAGCGTTTCTACAAAAGTAGAAACGCCTTGTGTAGTTTTTTAAATTGTTTTTATTCTATTGAAAGCTCAACTCGCCTGTTGTTGGCTCTACCTTCTTCGGTATCATTTGTATCTATAGGATTTTCTTCTCCATGACCTTTTGAGTTCATTCTATCAGAATCTATTCCTTTGCTTTCCAAATATTTTTTAACGTTGTATGCTCTTTCCATACTTAAATATTTATTGTCATCATCATCTCCTACATTATCGGTATAAGCATCTATATTTAAAGTAGCACTTTCTTTATCTTTCAATAGTTTTGCCAATTCATCTAAATTTTGTTTAGACTCATCTGTTAAATCTGCACTTCCTGTTTCAAATAAGATATTTTTAGCAATATAATCTATTTGTTCAGATTCTTCTTTTGTAAGCTTAACCGCTTTCTTTTTCTTTTTAAAGGCATCTTTACCGTCTTTTCCACTTACATCACATGGGTCTCCACCTTTGCCTAAACCAAAACGTAAACCTATACTGTGTGTTCCTCCAAAAGGATTAGATGTTCTATAAGAATAATCTATACCCAAAGAAGGTCCATTTTGCTTAAATGGTACATTTACAGAAACGCCACCGGCAAATCCGGTATAAGCATTTGTTCTTGTATCGGGGTTGTACATTCCTTGCTCATGTCTATATCCTACACGAGCCATAAACATTTCTTTAAAAGCATACTCTACGCCTCCTCCAAAATGGTCTTTTCCAAAACTATTTGAAGTAAACTGAGCTGACAATGTTAATCTGTGCAAATTATAAGCATCATTACATACATACTCCGGACCTAACCAAAAATCGTAAGACGCTGAAATATTTAATTGAGTAGGTAAATCAAATTTATTAGGTACTTCAGAACGAGTTCCTTCATAGTCTGCTCCACTTTGAGGTTCTCCTCTATATGTAAAACCATCTCCTTGGTATTTCATAGGTGTTCCCCAATTTCTTAAAGCAACTCCAAATCTAAGATTCTCCTTCTTTCCTAGTACATACTGCAATCCTAAATCAATAGAAAAACCTAACGCTCTAACATTCCCTACATTTTCAGTTATTAAACGCACTGTAGCTCCCCCATATATTCTATTAGAAAACATTCTACTATATGTTAGTCCTACATTTATAAATCTTGGTTTAAAAGTACCTAATCCATTATCCGGGTCAGGTTGCCCTACGGTAGTTCTGTATAACTCGCCAACATTTAATGATTGTAACTCAAAGCCAATAACATTATTTCCGCCTATATTACCTGCAAAACCTGCTTGGGTTACTTGTGTTTGAGAACCCTGAAACCACAATGAATGAGCTACAGCAGCTTCCATTTTATTCAAATGAGCTAAACCCGCAGGGTTTAAACGCATAGCTTCAATACCTGTTACTCTGGCGGCATACATATCCCAAAATCCTGTGGAACGTGGCCAACCGTTAATTAATAGTTCATAAGCTCCATTTTCACCTATCCTATCGGGATTACCGGCATAAGTATTTAGAGAAATTATTGATAAAAATATGATTAAAATTCTTTTCATTTATTTGAATTGAAATAGTTAATTAAAATTAGAAATTACTTACGTCAGTAGGTCTCATGAATACAACTGCTTTTGTTACTTTTTCGCCTAAATCAAAAGCATTTACATGTATAATATATGTTCCACTACCTATTGGTATTTGTTTAGAGTTGTTTAAATCCCAAGTTAAAGAGTTATCTAAATTAACTCCCTGCCCTGTAACTTGCCCAGATGTTGTTTCTGACCTATTACTTAATACTTCAGCCAATGCACCAACAGATCTATTGAATTTTCTTACTAATTTACCGTCTAATGAGAAAATACTTATTTCGCATTTATCCGGCAATCCAATAATTTTTACAACATTATCTATCTGATTTTGCTCATAAGCAGAATATGCATAATAAGGATTTGGTACTACTCTAATATTATCTAAAGCACTCTCAGCTATTTCAGTTTGATTTTCTAACGGTGCTTTTCCTACGGTGCTAAATCTGTATCTCGGTAATGAATCATTAGTTTCCGGTGTTAAAGTTTCGGCAGTAAATAATGGTTCAAAAGGCTGATTTACATTTATATTTATTCTAGCTGTAGTAGGGATATTTGTAGGAGTAAAAAACTCATATCCTTTTTCTACTATAGGAATAAACGTATAAATAATATCATCATACACATCACTTATATCAGTTGGGATAAGGGTAGTAGCACTTGTAGGAATAGTATTATTCATAAAAACTGAGTGTACTGCGTTTCCATTATCGTAAGGCGTATTAAATACATATACATAATGTCTTCCTCCCCAAAGAGGCAGGTTTGCTTCTGTTCCTATTAATGTTGTAGTGTTAGACGCTATATCACTTGTAGGGTTAAACACCATATCAACACCATTGTATGCAGATAAACTTGAGGCTTCTCCAAAAGCAATGTTTAATCTTTGCCCTGTTTCCAAGTTAATAGCATAACCCGGGAATTTTCCTTTTCCTACACCATAACCTATATCTCCAGAACGCAAAGCTCCTTTAGGTGTTCCATCAGCAGTATATAAAATATCATCTCCTGTTTCAAAAACCACACAATCTGACCATTTTGATTGGTCTGATGTTAAAACGATAGTTACACTTACTAATTTATCTAAATTGTTCTTTGGATTTTTAACTACTGTAGCGTTTGTGTTTGCAACGTCCCAGTATTCCCATCTAAAAGCAGGACCATATAAAAACTGTGGTCTTGAACTTTCTTCATTAGTACCTTCAAATCCCGGATTAGCGTAGTTACTTGCTAAACAGTATGGAGCAATTTGCCCATCTAAAATAGAAGTTCCAAACATAGTAGATTGGTCAACTTCCGGATCGTAAAAAATTTGAGATTGACTACCTCCTACATTATCATATTGGTGTGCGTCATAAACTTGAGCTAATGAAACTACTTGAGATTCACTACTTCCAGCTCTTATCCAGTTATTAGGTGTTATAAAACCATCATCTGCTATAAATGATAACCAAGGCTTGTCTATATTATCAAATACAAGCTCACTTGACAGTACACTATATACAGGATTTGAATTTAACAAATTGGTATTTTTTGGCTTAGGTATATTTACAGATACTGAAATACCATAATCTTCAATAACTTGTTCATAAGCATTATTAAATTCTCTATCTGCCTCTATCGTATCTATAGGTGTTCCACTTTCATTTGTTACAAATATTTTCCAAAAACTACTATCCGAGAATGACGATTCTGCATCTGCATATCTAACCGGAATAGTATCCATAACATTAGGTGTTACGGTTGTATCCAAGGAGTAAAGAGTGTCCCATCTAAAAGAATAAGATTCAAAACGCAATTCAAAATTTACATTCTGTAATTTTAATGGGTCTATAACTTTTGCTTTTAAAGGATCGGCTCCTAACTTATACTCTAAAACATCTTTAAATCCTCCATTAGTAATAATGTCATTTTCTGTTCCTTCAGATAATTCAATTACTTTTCCTCCATTACCTCTTCCTTCATATCTAAATACTTGAAGTGGGTCTCCCGTTTCTGCTTGTAGCTCTGTACCATTAGCTCTTGAATCTATAGCGTGAGGAATAGCCGAATATATTTTAAAATTATTTCTACCTTGCAAAAATACATCCAATTTAGGTAAACCTTGTGTAGTCGGATAAGGATTATAATCGGCATACGCATACGCAACAGCTGTAAAATAATATGGCTTATTATTCACTAAGGCATTATCTCCAGTAGCAAAGGCATCTGTAGTTACTTCTATTGTTTTATTAGTTCCCGTATTATTTCCATCTACTCTTAGTATTGCATTATATGTTCCATTTCCATTATCTTCATAATTAAAAACTTTACTTACATCATCTTCTATATCTGACTGATAAATTAATACTGCTTTTTCAGGATTAGTTAAATCCGTAGCAGTAACCTCTGCTACTTTTGTTTGATAAACCATATATCCTTGGAATCTATACAAAGAATCGTTAGTAGCTACACCATTATTTGGTAGAGGGTGAGGCTCTGCATACATTTCTCCAAAATTATTTGAACCTCTTTCATTAACTAAGTTAATAACTAATTTATTCTTTAGTTCTCTAATGGCTAAAGTAGGAGCATCTGGTCCGTCAACTATATCAAAATAATTATCAAATAAATTTTGAGCTAAATCATCAGGAGGTCCTAAAATAACATCTCTATCAAAGTTATTAACATAATTATCAGGAAATACTGTTAAAACACCTATAGTGATACGCTGAGGATCTCCTGGTTGCAAAGTAAAAGGGCCTGAATTTTGCACAAAACGTCTATCCGCAGGAGCGTTACTGCAAGATACTTCAGACAATTCAGCAGGATTAGCAGGGTTACCTGGGTAAACGTAACTAAAAGGAGGATTTCCTGTACGTGCATCGCAAGAATAAACAATAGGTAAGCCGTCTGCCCATTTACTTGTTTGATAATTTCTAAATTCTGCAGCTACGTCAGGGTCAGATTGAGGTCCTGTAGTATTATTAAAATATACAAAAGAAGATAAGCCTAATTGATTTCCGTTATCATCTAAAGGTCCCTCAAAAAAATCAATGGCCGTAATTGGTGGATTTGAGCCATACTGTCCATCTATAGCATTAGCATTATATACATATCCTATATCTCTAACCGTATCACAACCTATATAATCATCTGTAGCATCACCTAAATCCGGATCAACAAAAATACCCATATATGTTTCATACAAAGGATTTGGTGATTTTTTAATAATTTCAAATGTATAAAAAGTCATATCATTAAGTGCATTAGCTGTAGTATAAGCAAATGCTAAACAGTTAACTTGCACACCTATTACTGCTCCACCTGTTCTACCGTGTATTTGTCCATTATCGTTAATTACCCAAAATATCATTTGGTCTGCATAAGTAGGTTGAATAACTCCAAATTCATCTTTTACACCTATAATTGGGTAATCTCCTTTTCTTGGGTCGTAAATATTATTTCCATCTACATCAAAGAAAGGAGCTAAAGAACCTTCATTGTAATATTTGTCTGTTTCATTTTCTAAATAGTAGGGATTTCCTTTACCCGGCCATTTTAATACATTCTCAGGAATGTCAGCTGACGGAATGTCATTTCCACCAGCAGCATTATACAATGAAATCAATGTAGAAATTTCAGATGCAAATACTTCAAAATGCTCGTCATAAGTTTTACACACATCAAAATTCACATCTCCATACAAACCACTTAATGGCCCTGTATAAAAATCGTGCCCTTGATTTCTGTATGTTTGAGATGCACATTTTAAGTTTCCCCCATTATCTAAACCTGTAAACCATAACGCTCCTGTAAATAAAGAACTTACAGGTGTAACGCCTGAAGCAGGGTCAACCTTAGGCACTTCATATTTAGCTGTTTCTACTCCATCCCACCAAAAATCACCACCGCCTAATATTCTTGCTCTAATATTATTTATATTAATATCAATTTGGCTTGATGAAGGTGTACAATCAAATGCCCCTGTTTTTCCTGAAACGGGATTAACATTTGCATGATTTTTTCCTGAATAACCAACATACTTTTTAGCACTTACACTTGTAGCTAAAAGTAAAGTTGAAATTAAAATTATAGATTTTATCTTCATTGTTCTCATATTCATTCTGTTTAAAAATTAACTGATGCTCCTAAATAAATTCTTCTTGGCGATGAATATTTAGTAGGCGAATTTACTCTCGCTTTATACAAATCTCTATAGGCTGTAGGGTTGCTAGATGCTTCAGCTGCTTGAATTCCTGCCGGACTTTCCAAATAACCATCATCATTAGCTGTTCCAGTATATCTATATACATCTAATACATTAGCTGTACCTAATAAATTATCTATCCATAAATAAACATTAAAGTAAAGGTTTCTTTTTTCTGCATCTTCTTTCTTCTTACCGATCTCTACATTAAATGATTTGTCAATTTTTAAATCTGCTCTAAAGTTCCAGCCTATTCTTGAACCATTTATGTATCCTAATGTTACAAGTCTTGTAACCGCAGCTAAAGCTTCAGGGGATGCATCTCTTTGACGCGTATAAGGTGTACCTGAACGTGCCTGAGCTAATAAGTTGATACCAAAATTAGATAATATTTGTTTTCCTTTTTTAGAAACAGGACCATTGTAATCACTTCCCTCTCCAAAGCGGTAATCTATAGTCATATTGATAGCATGTCTTGAATCAAAATCTAAAGGATTAACCGTTCTAAAGTTTGTACCTGAATTTCTAACTACTTGTTGTTGTGTTTGGTCATCACTACCTGTACCTTCTGCAAATTGAAGTGTATAGTTAGCTGTTAATCTTATATTTTTTGTTCTTCTTAAATCATATCCAAATTCAAAACCTTTAGTATTTCCAAAGTCTATATTATCGTAAGAATAATAGAATTTAGAAGATTTTCCATTAACACCGTCAAACTTCTTAAACTGAATTAAGTTTTTAAATTCTTTATAGTAAGCAGAAAATGTTAAAGCCGAAGTTTTGGTTACTTTTTGTTTAAATCCTAATTGGAAATCAATAGTTGTTTCCGGTCTTAAATTGGGATTGTTAATTACTGTGTTTTGCTCTATAAAATAATAATCCATTGGATTCCCAATAGAACGGTTATTTATAAATCCATCAGAAATACTTGATTGAGGTGTTTGAGATAACACATCGTAATGAGCAAAGAATAAAGCATTATCTGTAATGTTAAATGAAAATTGCAAACGTGGCATAAAGTTAAATGCCGTTTTATAATTTTGAAATGCTTGGTCAATATCATAATCATCTGCCTGAGTGTCTGAAGCTTGTCCATCTGGTTTTACAGGCACTCCTTTATCTTCGCCTAATGAGTTATAGTTTTTAACTTCAACTCCTTCTTTATTATAAAATGTATTGCCATTTCTATAACCTGTTATAGCTCCACTTGTAGTACCATCTGAAGTATAAACAGCATAATCATTTCCTATATTAGAAGGATGCTCTCCTGCTTTAAATTCTCCCGCATTTAAAGAACCGAACATTGAGTATGGGTCTTTCAATACTTTTTGATTAGCGTTATAAGCATCTACTCTAAAACCTATTCTAAATGTTAAATCTTTTAATTGAAATTTATCTTCTATGTATCCAGCTGCATAAATAGGTTTAAATGGAGCAACAGGTCTTGTATGCACACCATTTTCATCTGTTTTCTTCCAAAAATCTTCAAATGAAACTTTTCCATTTACTCTATTGCCATATACGTCATATCCTCTGTAATCTCTATTAACAAAATTATTTCTAATTAACTCATCTGCACTAAAATAGTCTATACTAAAATTTTCAAGAGGTTGGTCATATACGTTAATCCATTCATTATCTGCTATGCCATTAGCTGCTCTAAAGTTTTCATCAAAATAAGATTGTACTCTTTCTCCTTTATCGTTATAAACAGTTGGTTTGTAGTAATAATAAATTGAATCTGTGAAATAGATTGCTTGTCCATCTACAGGAGTTAATTCTCCATTATTATAAAAATAAGGATTGTCCGTATCCAATTCTAAATGATTGTTAGTTAATTGTCTTGCTCCGTCCCATAAACCTAGTGGATTTAAAGCATAATGTCTCATAACTTGTTGCTGATACTCAACTCCAAATGTTAGAGAGTGTTTGTTTCTTGACTCTGCTCCCGGTTTTAAAATATCAAAACCTGCATTTATTTGTCCTCTATATTTTTCATCGTCATTATCTACGCCCACACCGTTATACTGACGTCCCGTATTAAACCAGTTAATGGAGAATGGGTTATTACTTGGTCTTTCTCCGTTTATAATAGCTTGAGTAGCTTGTAAATCTGCTACACTACCATTAAAGTAGTACTCTCCATTAGCGTCTTGTTTTACACCCGGTCCTTGTAAATCATAATAAGCGGTGTTATAATTTGAACCATATCCGTTTACATCTGAAGGGGTATAATATACTGCCGTATCAGCAAAGTTTGTTAGCTCCCAGTACTCACTATTAGCACTTTCTTCAAATACCGGTGCTCTGTCTGTTCTAAAGTTTCCAATATATCCATAATCCCAATAGTTTTTACCGTGGGTATCATCTTCATAATCTCTTCTATATTTCTCAAAATCAAACTGAACTTGATAAAAAGCATTTTGAAAAGCAGATTGTTTATCGCCTTCTTGTTTTTCTTTATTAAAATTTTGTGTGAAACGGATATATGTTTTATAGTTTTGAGTAGTATATAATGGGTTGTTTTCAAAGTTTAATAAAGCATAATCTTCTACCCATCTGTGTTCTCTTTTATATTCTATATTTCCCCCAACAGTTAAAAATTTACCATCACCTAGTCTAAAATCTAATTTTGCATTACCTCTAGCTTGGTGTCTAACGGTATTTCTTTTTATTTTATTTACTTCTAATGAATCTGCCGTTAAATCTTGTGCTCTTACTTTTATTACGCCATCTTCTATACGCAATGGTTGTTCTCTCATGCTTTCAAATATGTCGTCTTTAACTTTATACATATCTACAGATGAAGGTTTAGGGTCTTTATCTCTTTGATATTCTAAGTTAACAGCATAACCAATAACTGTTTGATCTTCTTTATTTTTTAATAATGGACCAGCTAAATTAAAGTTCACTAAGTCAAATCTCCATCTATCTAAAGAACCTTGATATTCAACGCCTCCTGTTATTTTTCTAGCTCCACCTTTAGTAGATATATTGATAACCCCGGCAGTTGCATTACCAAATTTTGCAGAAACACCACCTGTTATAATGTCTATTTGCTCTACAGCAGATACCGGTAAGTTTACGTTTCCGCTTACTCTTATACCATCTACGTAGTAAACAACAGCATCACCTCTACCACCACGTATATTTATACCTCCATCTTTATCGGTTTGTTGTACACCCGCAGTTGTAGATGCTATGTTTGCAATATTTCTGGTAGGTAAATCGGCAATATCCTCTGCTGTTACTGTGTTTTTAGATGAAGTTTCCCCTGCATCTATCAAAGGAACTTTATATTGAATTACCACAACTTCTTCTATAACTTGCTCTGTGGCAGCCATTTTTTTATCTAAATATGTGGTTTGGTCGTTTTTTACTACCACCCCTACTTCTCTTACGGTTTGATAACCAACTGTAGAAAATTGAACATCATATTTTCCAGGATTTAAAGGTTTAATAGAATAAAAACCATCAAAATCTGTAGTTGCACCAATACCAGTAGGCACTCCACCCTCTACTATTGCTACCGAAGCAAAAGGAATACCTTCTCCGTTTTCATCTGTAATTTTACCACTAATCTCCCCACTTTGTGCCATGGCAACAATAGAAAAGATAGACATTAACAGTACTAAAATATAATTTTTCTGCATATTAAATTGTTTAACATTATTTTAACAACGACCAAAGTTATAAATATTTTTAAGAAACATTAGCATTTTAGTGTCATAATATTAAGAGAATTTTAACAAAAAGTATCAAAAATTAGTCTAAATAGGCGTTCCCGAGAATTTTATTACTTAAAATTTTTGCCAACTTATATTTTGATTGGTGTGTCCAGCCTGCTATATGAGGCGACACAATGACATTTTTATGAGAGAATAATTCTTCATACATCTTCTTTTCCTCATTTGTATAGGTCTGTAGTTTTTCATTCTCAAAAACGTCTAAGCAAGCACCTAATATTTTTTTATTGTTTAATCCATTTGTTAAATCCTTGGTGTTTACCACTTTACCTCTTGAGGTATTTATTAAGTAAAAAGGATGCTTCATTTTATTTATAAAACCCTCACTAAAGTAATAATGGGTTTCTTTATTATATGGTACATGAAAACTTAAAACTTCCGCTTCATTATATATGTCTTGAAGATTAACCTGTTTTGCATATTTATCATCTTCTGTTTTTAAATATTTATCATAAAATAAAACTTGTACATCAAAACCATATAGCTTTTTTGCCATGACTTTGCCTGTATTTCCATATCCTATTAAGCCTATGGTTTTTCCTTTAAGCTCTTCTCCCCTTCTCTGTTCTCTTTGCCAAATAAAATTTTTTACTTCATTATTGGCATATATTAATTGGTTAAACAAACCAAGCAACATTCCTATGGCGTGTTCTGCTACGGCATCTCTGTTCCCTTCAGGCGAATTATATACTTTTATTCCTTTGCTTTCGGCATAAGGTATATCCACTATCTCCATACCACTACCCAAGCGACCTATAATTTTCAACTTTTCAGCTTTATTTAAGAATTGTTTATCTACATTAATTTTACTATTTATAATGAGTATTTCATATTCTGCTATTATTTTTTCTACTTCTTGCTGCTGAATATTAGGCAAATAGGTACACAGATAGCCTGCCTTTTCTATATCTTCTATCAATATATTGTGAACACTATCTGTAATTAATGCTTTTTTGGGGGTCATAAATAATTTGATATTACGCCCATAAATTTACAACTTGTTTGTGTATAATACCGATTAGGAATATATAATAGTCTAATATCAGCTTATTAGATGTATTAAACTAACGGTATTTACCATTGTAAATGAAGTAATTTGATGATTGGGATTACCGTATGCATGGCAATGACGTTTTGGGGAAGGTTAATAAATCTACCATGTTCGTCATACTTCTACCTATCGGTAGACAGGTATCGGCAGACACGGTGCGGAGGCAGGTATCTCAATATCAGTTAACACAGTTTTGTTGTAAGGTATTTCTGCTTCCTTAGGAATTGTAGTGTGTTTATAAGATTTAATACAAAAAACAAATATCTCATTTCTCTAATCTTATATAACTAATTTTAGGATTATCAGATTTTACATAAATCGTAAACCTTTGTTCTGTAGAACTAAAGTCATTTTTAAACTTATAACGATGTTCTCTTCTTACCGTATCCCCTTCAATGAGGTAATCAAAACTTACTAACTGACTTCCCTTATCATACACTGCTGTCAAAGGCAATGAAGTAATTGTATCAAAAGCAGAAGAATCTATGATTGGCTCTGTAAAAGACATTATCGAAAAAGAAGGATTATCAGAGTCATAATACACGTAATACTTTTCCCCATCAATTACAAAAGGGTAATCAGATTTAGACAATTTAACTTTATACACACGCCCCTGTACCAGATATTTCCAAGTAATATATCTAAACCCTGAGTACACTATTCCTTCAACTTTAATCCCCTTTTTAGGTAGATTACGGTAATTAATAGTTTTTACTATTGCAATACTCATTACTACCGAGAACAACACAAAGGCGAAAATATTTTTTCTCTGTGGTCGGCATCCCTGCTGATTTTCACTTCTTTTTTTCATACTCATAACTCAAATGTAAGTATTTTTTTATTTATATTTGATTAAATAGGTAGAGCGTTTCCACTACTCGTGCCACCACTTGGAGTGGCGGCACGAGTATTTCATCCTTTGTACTATGACTATAAAGAGATTGCTTCACTCCGTTCGCAAAGACGAACCGATATGAGTGCGTTTTTGCGAGTGAGGCACGAACAAAGCAAACTTAAGTACAACCGTCATGCCTCTACCTATCGGCAGACACGGTGCGAAGGCAGGCATCTCAATGTCAGATAGTGCAGTTTTATTGTAAGGGATTACCGCCTTCGTGGCAATGACGTTTTTGGGGAAGGTTTTTTCTATCTCGTACGTCTTTACGATGAGTGTAGTGAAACGGAACGAAGAAGTAATCTTTTTAGACAGAATTTAATTTACACTCCCAATCGCTGTTAAAACTCCCCACCTCCATCATCGGTAAATGTAGGTTTTTTAGCTTTATAGTTGTTTATTTTATATGATAATGACAATATAATACTTGGTGCTTTTGGTTTATTTACTCTGCTATAATCAAAGTTTGGCCCACTATTTATACTTTGCCTTTTTACTGTTCCAAAAATATTTCTGCCCTGCAAACCTATTTCTAATTGTTTGTTTAATAAACTTTGTCTAAATCCGGCATCAAAACTTAATATATATTTATCTTTTCCTTGTGCCGTAACTATAGGACTTGAATAAGAGGCATTAAACTGAAACTTTGTATTTTTCTTTATGGTAAAATAGTTATTCCATCTAAAATTATACGAAAAACTACTTCTATCATAACTAATATTTTGGTAGCTTCCTTTTAAATTAAAGTAAAATAAATTTGCCATTAAATCGGTATTCCACCATTTAAGTAATAAATAGCTCAAGCTTGATTCTAAGCCTACAGAGTTTGAAACACCTACATTTTCCGGACGTTGTAGTGTTAATTGATAATCTACGGGCAGTCTGATAAAGGAAATTACATTTTGCTCATTCCTAAAATACACTTCATTGCTCCAAGTTCCTTTTTTGCTAAATGTATATAACCAGCCCAGTTCTACACTATGAATATACTCCGGCAATAAATCGGGATTTCCACCCCACAATGTATTGGCATCGGAATAAATAACATTAGGTTCTAAATACCACGGTCGTGGTCGGTTTATTCTTTTAGAATAGTTTAAAAACATCTGGTGTTTATCATTAAACTGATAAGAAAAATACGTTGATGGGAATAAATCTAAGCGTTTAACTTTATAGGTGGTATTTAAGTTTTTAGATTCTATGGTTCTATTGGTATGCTCGCTACGCACACCTATTTGATAGCTCAACTTTTTCCATTTGCTTGAAAAAGTACCATAAAAAGCTCGTATATCTTTACTGTTTTTTAAATCGCTGTAAAACTGATTTTGCTCGGTAAATTCATTGGTATTTACGTCTAAAATATAAGCTATATTTTCGTCTTGCCCTTTTGAAAGTTCTTGCAAAAAGCCAAATTCAAACTTACTATTTTCACCTACGGGAGCAGTATAATCTATATTTATTCTCAGTCGGCTTGAAGGACCTTTTTCTTCACTTTTTGTGTTGAAAATCAATTCATCATTATCTTCTCTTTTATTGTCTATTTGTTCTAAAAAATTTCTAAAATTATAGTTGACACCCGCTTTTAATTCGTGTTTATTTTTAAAAGTATTGCCATAATTTAAAGCAAACTCGTGAAATGGACCTTTACGTAAACTTTCATTATAATTGGTGAAACTTTCCTCTTCTCCGGTAGTTCTATTTATAAATTGATAGTCTAATTCATCATTTGACAACATTTTAAAAGCACCGTATCTGTAGCTTACACCTATAAAACTATTGTCCGTTATATCGTATTCTATACCTGCATTTATATTATAGCGTGTAAAACTTCTTTTTTTACTTCCATTATTAATGGTGCTTACAGTAGTATCATTTAAAGTGGTGTTCATTACAGATTCATAAGTGCCGGGATGCCCCATGTGGTTATAATTTCCCGACAATAAAAAAGTAAATCTCTTTTTCTTATAAGAAAGCGTAGCATCTCCACCATAAGTATCCCAAATTCCCCCTCGTACATTTATAATGCCACTAAAACCTTCTAATTTTTGTTTTTTAGTTATAATATTTATAATACCACCTGTTCCTTCTGCATCATATTTAGCCGATGGATTGGTTATTATTTCTATATTTTCAATAGTGCTGGCAGGTATTTGCTGTAAAGCATCATTGGCATCTAAAACAGAAGGGCGACCATTTATAAAAACTTTAAAATTGCTACTGCCTCTTAAAGAAACATTGCCATCTATATCTGTTTGAACCGAAGGAACTGTAGCTAAAACATCGGCAGCAGTACCGCTACTGGCAGCTATATTTTTATCTACATCCACTACTTTTTTGTCTAATTCATATTTAACTGATTGTTTAATGGCTGTTACCTCCACTTCGCCTATTACATCTGCATCTGCTCCTAAGTAGGTTACGGGCAAAACTATTTTAGGATTGCTTGGACTTAACACCAAATTTCCTATTTTTTTAGATTTAAAACCTATGAAAGATACATCTACATAATAATTCCCGGGTTTTAGATTATCTAAAGTAAACTTTCCTTCTAAATTGGTAACTAACCCTGTTACAAGACTTGAATCGGAGGTATTATAAAGCGAAACTGTGGCATACTCCATCACTTGTTTTGTATCATTGTCTTTAACTATGCCAGATATGCTAAAATTACTTTGAGCTAAAGCTGATATTACAAACAAATTACTTATTATAAAAAATGTAAAAATTCTTTTCATTCAATTCATTATTGTGGCTAAAGATAAAATTGAAAATTTATCCTCAAAATAAATTATGATTATCTTAATTTATTTTAACTTATTAATGTCTAATTCTGTTTTTAAAGGTGGATATCCCAATGGAAGTTTTTGTAGGGTTTCTACTACTGTTTTGGCTATGGTATAATCTTTATACCAGTTTTGGTCGGAGGGTACAATATACCATTTTGCATATTCTTGGGTATTTTCTATACATTCATTATAATATTGCATATATAAATCCCATTGAGCTCTGGTTTCCCAATCTCCATCGCTGTGTTTAAAAAACTTTTCGGGATTTTTCATTCTGTCCAGCAAATCTTCTTTTTGTTCTTCTTTGCTGGCATTTAAAAAGAATTTTAGGATAATGGTATTGTTATGTTGTACAATATTTTCAAAATCGTTAATTAATTTAAACCTCTTTTTAGCCGTTTCATCATCTGTTAGTCCCAATACTCTGGTAACTAAAACATCCTCATAATGAGAGCGGTTAAAAATAGTAATTTGCCCTTTGCTTGGTGTGTGCCGGTGTACACGCCATAAAAAATCGTGAGCCAATTCTTCTCTTGTGGGCTGCTTAAAAGATGCTACGCTAATTCCAAAGGCAGGAATTTCAGAAAAAACTCTTCTTACTACGCCATCTTTTCCGCTGGCATCCATTCCCTGCAAAATAATAAGCAAGCTATATTTTTCTTGTGCTCGCATTTTGTGTTGCAACTCTGCCATTTCGGTTTTTAGCTCCTTTGTTTCTTTTTCTATATCTTTTTTGTCAATAGTTTTAGGTGCTTTAGTATCTAATTTTTGTATCTGCATATAACAAAAGTAAAAAATATTTTACATTAATTCTGAACGCTTATTTCGCCAGCCAAAGCTCTGGATTAGTTTTTTCAGTACCTTTCCATATTTCAAGGTGTACTTTGCTTTCGCCATTATCGGTATATACTTTTCCTATTTCTTGCTTGGTTACTATATTGTCGCCAGCTTTTACACTTACCGTTTTTAGGTTTGAATATACCGTAAAATACTCTCCATGCTTTACTATTACTGAATTTTGCGTAGCCGGCAAATAAAAAGAGTTAATAACTGTACCGTTAAATAAAGCTCTAACTGTAGCATCTTTTTCGGTTTTTATATCTACGCCATTATTGTTGGTATAAACTTCATGAAGCGTAGGATGCTCGTGTTTTCCAAATTTACTAACTATAAATCCTTTGCCTACAGGCCAAGGTAATTTCCCTCTATTGTTTACAAAATCTGTAGAAATTAATTTTTCTTCGGGAGTTAAAGCTAAACCTGTAGTGCTTACCGTTTTTCCTTTTGCTTTAGCTTCTTTGGCAGCTTTTTCTTTAGCTAAGCGTATTTCTTCGGCTATTATTTTTTGTATTTGGCTGTTTAAATCTTGAGCCGCTTTATTTTTATCTTTAGCTTGCTGTTGTAGTTTCCCCTCATCTTTTTTAAGCTGGCTAATTAGCGAGTTTTTTTCATCTTGCTCACTTACTAATTGCTTTTTTTGTGTTTCTTCTTCGCCTAAAAGAGCTTGTTTGTTGGCTTTATCTTCTTTTAAAGTTTCTATTTTATGGTTTAAATCGGCAATGGTACTTTCTATTAATTTAGATTGATTGCTTCTTGTTCTGGCATAACTTTGCAAGTAAGTAAGTCTTTGAATAGCTTGGTTAAAACTTTCAGCATTTAGTATAAATGACAAATAACTATTGCCTTTATACTTATTATTATAAGCATTTTGAACCATTACGGCATAGTCTTTTTTTAGCTGCTCTATATCTTTTTTTAATGAGGATATTACGGTTTCTTTATCGGCAATTTTTTCGTTCAGTAGGTTTATTTGTTCATTAATGTTGCTTATTAAATTTTGTCGCGAATTTATTTTGGTTTTTATGCTGTTTAGTTGCCCTAAATAATTACTTCTTTCTTGTTTGTTTTCTTTAATTAATGATTCAATTTCTTTTAATTCTTTCTGTATTTTGTTGTATTGATTTTGCAGTTTTTCTTTTTTGTTTTGGGCATTTGCATTTAATGAAAAACTAAAAAGTAAAACAATAATAAATATTATTTTAGCAACTATATTTTTATATGAAAGGATAATTTTATTCATTATTTTTTTAGTCTTTCAGGAACAGAAAAAGGAAAATCTAAGTTACTCTCTTTTTTTACTTTAGAAAAATTGAGAGCTAAACGCATATTGTTATTTCCATCGGAAAAAACCATATCTCTTAAAAATGCAAAAAGCTGATTTTCAATTATTTTATAGTCGTTATAAGTTAAATTTACTCTTCTATTATTATTGGTTTGGGTAAATAAAGCTCTGCTGTATTTGTAATCAAAATCAATAAAATAAGTAGCGTCTATATCTTGGTTTTTTTCTTTTATTACGTAGTTGTTTTTGTCTAATTCTACTTTATCTTTTCCACTGCCTGAAATATTAAAAGTATTGCCTACTAATAAATTTTCTAAAAAAGGTAAATCCACACTAAAAGGTATATATCTATTAATATACTCAAAAGTTTGATCTTCGTAAGAATTAGAAAGTTTATTTATAATTTGAACTCTATTGGGTTCTATAAGCACTCTGGCACCTTCTATACCAAATGGACCAGTAAGCGATAGCCAAATAGTTTTGTTGTGTTCTATTCTTATGTTTGCCGTAAAATTTTGATTAAAACTGCCGTCATCAAAATTAACACGAGCTTTTGCCGACAAATATTGGTATTTAAAATCAGCTTCGTTCATATTTTTTAATAAAACTTTGCTACTCGGAATTTTACTTTTTGAATCGCTTAAAGTTTTACTGTTTTTGCAAGCAGCTAACAGTAAAATAGAAAAAAATAGAGGAATAAGAAACTTATTCATACAATTTGCCCTCATCTATTTTTTGCTGTAAAAATTCAGAGCCTTCGCCATATTCTTTAGCTTCTTTCCATTTAGTTAGTGCTTCGCTTTTTTTGCCTAATTTATATAGTATATCGCCTAAGTGTTCTAAAAGTGTATCGCTTGGTTTTTCTCCTGCCGAAATTGCTTTTTCTTGATATTCAAGAGCTTTTTTATAGTCGCCTTTTTTGTACAAAATCCAAGCATAAGTATCTAAAAAAGAACTGTTGTTAGGTTCTAATTCATTAGATAATAAGCTCATTTCTGCCGCTTTTTCAAGTTTATCGCCACGCAAGGATAAATAATAACTGTAATTATTTAATGAATAAGCATCTTTTGGGTTGATTTCTAATGCGTTATCAAAACTTTCATCACTTTTTTCATATTCTTTAGTGTCATTATAAGCATTGCCTAAATTAGCATAAAACTGACCTTTTAGCAGCTTGTTGTCTCCTGTCATTTTTACACCTCTGTTATATGCTTTTATAGCTTCTTCATTGTCTTTTAATTGCTGATTTGCCATGCCGTTAAAAAAGTAAACCAATGCCTGATTAGGAAAATAGATTTTAGCTTCTTCCGTTTTATTTTTTAGCTCTTCATAGTTTTTTAAATCGCTATTAATAAAAAATATTTGCTGCCATACAGAAAATACATCTTTTTGTTTTTCTATAGATTTATTATAGTACTCCAGTGCTTTTTCCGGTTCATCATTTATATTTCTTAAATCACCAGCTATAGAATAGCCCTTGGCTTCTTGTGGATGAGCTTTAATTAATAAATCGGACAGGGTGTAGGCATCTTGTATGTCGTCTTTTCTTTTATCAAAAAACTGAATATAATTATAAAGCACGCCAATCTTAGCATCTATAGGAATATCGGGGTTAGAAAAAGCTCTTTCTTGGTAGTATAAAGTTTTTTCTTTGTCGCCTTTAGTGCTGTAATAATCGGCTAAAGAAGTTAAGGCAACAATATTGTTTGGGTCTTGTTTTAAAATTTCCTCATAAGTTTCTACGCCTTTTTCTTCTTGACCAATTTCTATATAATATTCGGCAATTTTGTTTTTCATTTCCAAATCATTAGGGTCTAAAGAGTAAACTTTTTTAAGCTCGTTTAAAGCTTTTTCTTTTTCGCCTAATTCATTATATAGTTTCTGTTTTTGCAAAGAAATATCAGGTTGAATACCTACTTCTTTTTCTAATTCGTCATAAACGCCAAGTGCTTTTTTGTATTCTTTACCTAAAATATAGTAATAAGCCTCTCTATATGAAAAATCATAAAACTCAGGATTTTTTGCTCTTAATTCATGATAAATTTTGGCGGCTTCTGTAAAACTACTTTGCGTAGCTAAAACATTAGCATAAAACTGTGCATACCATATATTATCGGGCGAAATGGCTAATGCTTTCTGAATACTCGCCTTAGATAAGTCATATTTTGAGCCCAATTGTTCTATTTGAGCCATTTCATAATAAGCGGCATCAAGTTTAGGATTTTGTTTTACAGCTTTAGCAAAATTTTCGTAGGCTAAATCTATATTTCCTACTATTTTTTCCCTTTGTCCATCAAAAAAAAGACGTTCAGCACTTAGTTCATTTCCTGCATCATTAAAAACATAAGTTACTTCTTTATCTTGTTTTTTATTTTTCTTTTTTTTCTGTGCAGATAGCGGTAGTATGCCTAAGCACAAAATGCATAAAAGAACTAATTTTAAGTTACGCTTCATAGTTTATATTTGTATAATCTCCAAGGCTATGATTTTCGGCTTTTCCGTTTAGCACAACTTTATTGCCTATCATAGCTCGGTCTAATATAACGTTTTTAATAGTGCTGTGTGTTTGTATTATAGAATTTTTAACAATACTATTTTCTACTTTGGTGTTTTTGCCTAAAGAAACATGTGGTCCAACAATGCTGTTTTTTATAGTTACGTTTTCGCCTATAAAGCAAGGTTCTATCACTATACTATTCTCAAAATTAGTAGAAAACTGCAATTTTTCTTTGCCTTTTGCATTTTCCAGCACTCTTTCATTAGAGTAAACACAGGCATCTTTATTGCCACAGTCTAACCATTCTGTAACCGTGCCCGGCACAAACTTAGCTCCTTTCTTCTTTAAGTTTTCAAGAGCATTAGTTATCTGAAATTCTCCTTTTTCACGCAAATCATTATTTAGCAAATATTCTATTTCTGTTTTTAAAGCTTTACCGTCTTTAAAATAGTAAATTCCTATTATAGCTAAATCGGAAACAAAGGTTTCGGGTTTTTCTACAAAATCGGTAATAGTGCCTTCTTTGTCTAATTTTACAACACCAAAAGCTTTAGGGTCTTCTACTTTGCTTACCCAAATAACGCCATCTTTAGAGGTATCAATTTTAAAATCTGTTCTAAATAAAGTATCGGCAAAAGCTACAATAATGTTTCCATTAAGGCTTTCTTTAGCACAATATATGGCGTGGGCTGTACCTTCCGGGCTGTCTTGATAAGAAATAATACCTTTTGTTCCCAAATTTTTAGCTACGCTAAGCAGTTTTTCTTCCGTTTCTCTGCCAAATTCTTCACGTATTACAAAGTTTATTTCTTCTATATCTTCATCTATAGTTTGTACTAAACCTTCTACTAAACGCTGTACAATAGGCTTGCCGGCAATAGGCACCATAGGTTTTGGAATAGTTAGGGTGTGCGGACGTAATCTTGAGCCCCAGCCCGCCATAGGTATAATAATTTTCATTAGTTAATTTTTGTAATTGGGGCAAAGATAGGTATTATACCATTAAAATAGTTCAGACTATTTTGGATTTTACAGCCCACAAAAAAAAGCTCCTAAGAGAGGAGCTTTTTTTTTATTTTCAAAAGTGTGTGTGTTGTTATTCCATTATAACGTACGAGAAGCTTTCATTATTTAGCATTTCAATATTGCTAAGTTCAGTTACAACTCCCGGCTCGTATGCTATACCATTAAATTTAATAATTTGAGCTTCGTTATTTTTCCAATATCCTTGGCTATAAGAGTACAAATTAGTTTCAGCATCTTTTACCCATTGACCATCTACCCAACTACTATTATCTAATTTTTCTACGTAAGCACCGTTTACCCAATAGTATTTACCTGCTTTTAGTTCGTAATGACCTTTTACATATATGTGGTCAGCACTTGGTGCTTCAGGTATTATTTCATTGCTTACTTTGTCTTCTAAAGGAGTAGGTAGTCCTTGTGCTTTAGCAACTGTGAAAGAAAAGAAGAAAACTGCGATTAAGATTGTTAAATTTTTCATGTTTGTGCGTTTTTGATTTAGTAAGGTTTACGGCAATGTTTTTTATATTGTTTCAAATAGTTTCTTTTTTTTTCAAAAAAAATATTTTTTATTGAGAAACCTATGTATATATCTTTTGAAACGCTATTATCAATTTAAAACAGTATAAACTACAGGGAGCGTATAGTGTAATAATACGTTTATATCAAAAACACTCGTGCCACCATTTGGAGTGGTGGCACGAGTATATCTTTTAAAAAAAGTTCAAAACGCTTTTTTACTCTTCATAATAAGTTGTACCCTTATCTTCTTTCTTTTTAAACATATATACAAAACGGAAAGTAAGAGCATTATGATACCAACCGTTTCTTCTTGCTTTTGAGCCAGGGTCGGGAGATGCTAAAATAGAATTTAGCGAATAGTTTACTTTTAAATTAAAACCAAATCTTTTTTTAAGTATAAATGTACCACCTGCCGTAATACCAAATTCCCATTTTTTAGGGTCTGTACTTACTAAATTAATAGCATTTCTGGCTTCATTTCTTATTAGCCTACCAAAAGTAATACCTGCACTAAAAATAGCCACTTCTTTTTCGTGGTAGTTAAATAATACGGGAATTTCAACATAATCCATAGTATATTTCTTAAAAGAAGTGGGATTATTATTTTTAAAAGCCTCTTGGCTTCCTTTCATTGAGTATGAAATTTCTATACTGTTAGAAAAAAATGGCTTATACATAATATATGTTCCCACTCCGGCATTAGCTCCCACTTTTCTGTAGCCCGCCATTCTATCGCCTGCTATCTGCGATACATTCATACCTGCTGCCAAGTACCCAACAAAGAGCTGTGTGTCCCTCTGTTTTTTTTGAGCAGTAAGCAAAAATGGAAGAAGCATAATAAAGCCAATCAGAATATTTCTCATATTGTGTATATTTACTTTTCAAAAGTAAGGCAAAAAAGATAGTTTGCTTATAATTTTGGGTTATAATTTATGAAATACACTAAAACAACGCTAAATAAAGCAGAAAAATTATTAGAGGATATTGATTTTATAGTTCGCTATGAAAAAGGAAATTTTAATAGTGGCTACTGCCTGCTTGAAGATAAAAAAGTAGTAGTTATTAATAAATATTTTGAAATAGAAGCTAAAGTAAGCTCATTAATAGATATTATAATGAAACTCAAATTTAACACCAAAGACCTAAGCGAAGAAAGTCAAAAGTTTTATTTGCAGATAAGTCAATTAGAATTAGGAGATTTAGAATGAACCCAAAAGATTTGCATATAGAAACGGAACGTCTTTTAATAAGACCTTATACTATTGAAGATGCCCCTGCAATAAAGGAAGCAATAGATAGCAGTTTGCCTGAGTTATTGCTTTTTATGCCGTGGGCTAAAAATGAGCCACAAGGTATTGATGCAAAGAAAGAATTAATAAAACATTGGACTAAAGAAATAGAAGAAGATAAAGACTACACCTTAGGTATTTTTGATAAAGTATCAGGGGATTTTATTGGTTCTACAGGAATCCATACCATTAGAAGTAAAGAAAGACAAAATTTTCATATAGGGTATTGGTGTCATTCAAAACATACCAGGAAAGGCTACATTACAGAAAGTTCAAGAGCACTAACTGACTTTGGTTTTAATAAATTTAATGCGGAGAGAATGGAAATACATTGTGAGGAATCTAATATAAAAAGTGCAGCAATTCCAAAAAGATTAGGCTATAATTTAGAAGGCACTTTTAGAATATTAGAAAAAGACGAACACGGAAATAGAAAAAAACACCAAGCGTGGTATATGTTTAAAGAAGAATGGAAAGGATAAATTATGATAGTACGAATAGTGAAAATGAAATTTAAAGCAAATGAAATTGATAATTTCTTGGCTACTTTTGAAAAACAAAAAGAATTTATTGCCGGTTTTGAAGGATGTAGCTTTTTAGAACTGCTTAGAGATAAAAATGACGAAACTATATTTTTTACTCATAGCCACTGGGATAATGAAGAAACTTTAGAGCGATACAGACAATCTGATTTTTTTAGAAATATATGGAGTAAAGTAAAATTACTATTTAGCGACAAACCCGAAGCTTGGTCAACACAAAAATATGCATAATATAAACTTACATTTTGGCGAAATTAATGAGCTTTTAAACGCTTATTTAAAAGAAAACTCTTTTAATAAAATCTTTATTCTTGTAGATGAAAATACTAAAAGAGATTGTCTGCCACTTATCCATTTTAACAATTTTATAGAGATAGAAATAAAAAGTGGAGAACAGCATAAAAATATACAAACTTGCCAGCAGATTTGGGCAGTTTTATTAGAACATGAAGCCCACAGAAATGATTTACTTATAAATTTAGGTGGGGGTGTTATAGGCGATATGGGCGGTTTTTGTGCCTCGGTATTTAAAAGAGGTATTAGTTTTGTAAACATACCCACTACCCTGCTTGCTATGGTAGATGCCAGCATAGGCGGTAAAACGGGGATTGATTTTTACAATCAAAAAAATATGCTGGGGGTGTTTAACAAACCTAAAGCTGTATTAATAGACAATATTTTTTTAAAAACACTTCCTACACGGCAGCTACTTTCCGGAAAAGCCGAAATGCTAAAACATGGCATTATAGCTAATGAAGAACATTTTTTTAGTATTCCTATTGATGAAATTCCGACCTTAAATTTAATAGAAACATCAATTAATATTAAAAATGATTTTGTAAAACAAGACCCTTATGATAAAGGATTGAGAAAAACACTAAATTTTGGTCATACTTTAGGGCACGCCTTAGAAAGCTATTGTCTTTCAGAAAATTATGATTTGCTTCATGGCGAAGCTGTTGCTCAAGGTATGCTTTGGGCTATAGATTTATCTGTTAATTTTAACGCCTTAGATTTTTCTATGGCTACGAGATTAAAAAATCATATACGCCTGTTTTTTAAGCCTTTGCAAATACCTAATACTTCTTTAAAAGAAATAATTATTATAGCTCAAAACGACAAAAAGAATAATGATTCAAGTATTAACTTTTGCCTTTTAAAAGATATAAGTAATCCTATAGTTGATTTAAAACTCAATGCTAATCAAGTATATGATTGCTTATCGGATTAAAGTTACATTACCTGAAAGCACTTTATTTTCTCCGTCACAATAATATTCTACCACATACATGTAAACTCCTATATTTTGTGGTTGACCTTTATATGTACCATCCCAAGGGAGTAATGAATCATGTATTTTTTCGCCCCAGCGATTGTATATTGTAAATGACTGAACTATTGTTTTCTCATCTAATACTATTGGTTTAAACGTATTATTTACCGCATCTCCATTTGGAGAAAATGCCGTAGGAATGACTAAGCAATCTTTTAAATTTTTAATATTTACAACCAAAGTATCATAAGAAATACAGCCGTTATTAATTGCCTGTAAAATATAAATCATACTTGAATCGGCATTAATAATAGGTTCTTTACAATTAATACACGATAAACCATAAGGCGGTGTCCAATACCAATCTACTGCATTCCCAATTACTTCGGCTTGTTCTTCATCATTTTCATACATTTCTATAGGAGAAACTATATCTATTTCCGGAAACGTATCTACATACAAATTAATAGAAGAAGTATAATTACCGCAATAATCGTTATATAAAATAGCAGTAATGGTTTCTGAAATAGTAGCTGTATCTGCTAAAGGATTTTCATTAGAACCCACACTCCACCACACACTATCATTTGTAGCTATGTTTAAGTTGTAAATATCCCCTTCGCAATAAATAGTATCGCCTATTATTGTGGCATTAGGTGTATCTATGGCTACTACAAATAAGCTATCATAATTACTACAGTATTGGTCTTCATAATTTACTATAATTGAGGTATCATTTGCTATAGTGTATTGGGTGCTATTGGTTGTAGCTCCATTTGACCATAAATAAGTATAACCTACAGGCAAACTGTATGTTTCTACAGTATTAATACATGTAGTATCATTTCCTACAATACTTAAATTAGGTAATGAACGAGCATATATATTTATGGTATCATAAACACTACAATAACCATTGTAGGTTTGTAAAATAACCGAAGTATCATTATTTACTACAAAATCTATTTGCGTAACGGTATCGTTATTTAATGTAGTTGTAATACCCGTAGAACTAATAGTTATGATATCGTTTTCATATTGACATACGGTATCTGTATAAGTAAACAATCTTGCAGGAATAGTATCTATATTAAGTGTTATAGAATCGGAAACCATTCCACAATAATCATTAAATTGATAAACCACTATTGTATTGTCTAAAGTAGTTGCATTTCCAATATAAGTATTGCCTATTGTTCCATTGTTCCAATAAACGCTATCTGTAGTATTTACAATTAAATTAACTACATCGCCATCGCAATAATTTGTATCTCCTATTATAACTATTTGAGGTGTATCTATTACAAAAACATTAAATGAATCGGTATTTTGACAATAAGCATCTTCATAAGTAACATAAATGGTAGTATCTGATTCTATAGTATATGTGGCAGAATTTGATGCACTACCATTTGACCATAAATAATTATACGCTCCTGCTACGCTATAACTTTCCGTACTATTTATACAAACCGTATCTACTCCCGTTATACTATCTTCCGGCAAATCTCTTGTATAAATTTGTATGGTGTCCTCTGTTCCACACAAACCATTATAGGTAGTTAAGTAGAGTATGGTATCTTGCTCTATAAATACAGGATATGCTGTGGCAGTATCTCCACTTTCCCAAACAGGTATGCCCGTAGTTTGTACATTTATGGTATCCCACGAGTTAATACAAACCGTATCATTAAATACTAAATTAATATTAGGGATAGTATCTATATTAAGTATTACAGAATCGGAAACCATTCCACAATAATCATTAAATTGATAAACCACTATTGTATTGTCTAAAGTAGTTGCATTTCCAATATAAGTATTACCTATTGTTCCATTGTTCCAATAAACGCTATCTGTGGTATTTACTACCACTAAATTAACTACATCCCCTTCGCAATAATTTGTATCTCCTATTATAACTATTTGAGGTGTATCTACTACAAAAACATTAAATGAATCGGTATTTTGACAATAAGCATCTTCATAAGTAACATAGATTATAGTATCTGATTCTATAGTATATGTGGCAGAATTTGATGTACTACCATTTGACCACAAATAATTATACGCTCCTGCTACGCTATAACTTTCCGTACTATTTATACAAACTGTATCTACTCCTGTTATACTATCTTCCGGCAAATCTCTTGTATAAATGTATATAGTGTCTTCTATCCCACACAAACCATTATAGGTAGTTAAATAGAGTATGGTATCTTGCTCTATAAATACAGGATATGCTGTGGCTGTATCTCCACTTTCCCAAACAGGTATGCCTGTGGTTTGTACATGTATTGTATCCCATGAGTTAATACAAACCGTATCATTAAACACTAAATTAACATTAGGGATAGTATCTACTTCTATATTTAAAGTATCATAGAAAATACAATCTTCAATAAATAGTCTAACTGTTATTTGTGTATCTTGAAGTAAAACAAAATTAAGTGTATCAAATTGGCTACCATTACTCCATATTAAAGAATCATTTGGGGCATCAACATAAAGTTGCACACTATCATTGGCACAAATAGAAGTAGCACTATATTTTATTATAGAATCGGGCTCATATACAAAATGAATAGTAACACTATCTGTATTTACACAGCCGGTAAAATTATCTGTAACAACCACCGTGTATGTTTCTGAGTAATTTATACTTGCTATAGGATTGGCAATATTTGAATTATCTAAGCCATTAGTAGGTGTCCATATATAAGTATAGTCAGAAATACCTATATCTCCTAATTGATAATGTACACTATCATTACCACAAATATTGGTATCCGGAGCTAAGTTTAATAAAGGAATATCATTTACATAAATATTCTTTAAAACAGTATCTTGCCCGCAATCATCAGATAAAATTAACTGCACTTGATACATTCCCGGAATTGTATATGTAACCGCAGGTGGATTTTGTCCCACATAAGTTGCAGGGCTAGCCCCTGTTCCAAAATTCCAAGTAAAGGTTGGGTTTGTTCCTTCTATAGATGTATTGGTAAAAGTAACTGTTTCATTAACACAAATAATGCTGTCGCTTATATCAAAATCGGCAAAAGCACCACAACAAGGTAATACATTAATGATAACCGTATCGCTGGCTTCGCAACCATTACTATTTTGCCCTATTACTATTAATGTATCTGTTGTATTGCCATTAAAAATTGGGTCAGCTATATTGGCATTATTCAAATTAGCACTTGGCATCCAAATATAAGATACTGCTCCGGTGGCATTAAGTTGAACGTTTGTATTTGGACATACTGTTGTGTCATTAAAAGATGCTTCTACGTCTAAACTACTAATTTGTATATGCAGGGTATCAAAATATTGGCACACAGAATCTTCGTAATAAACAATATATGTAGTATCTGTTTCCGGCCAAAAAATTGGGTTTGCACTATTTACATCAGATATATTGTAATTAGGTGTCCACGATATATTGCTTACTGCACCTAAATCTATTTGCAATGAATCGCCTAAACAGATTAATGTATCTATAGAAGAGTTATTGCATACTACTATAGGATTAATTGGTGTATCGCAATTTACTTCACATTCTATTTCAGTTAAAACAGTAAGGGTATTAACTGTAGGAATATCATTAAAAACATTTAATGTAATATTTGATCTAGTAAAATTAATAGTAGTCATAGAGGAGGAAACAGTACCAAAGGCTAAAGTTGTATCTACTAAAATACAAGAACTTAAGGCTGTATCTGTTTTTATTATACCTACTTTATTTCCGTTAGAAAAATATGGCGAAGTATAAGCTATAATGAGTTCTTCTGCACTTGCTGCCGGAACTATAGTTCCATGCAATAATAATGAATTGTTTATTGTTGATGTTTTTTCTTTAAGTACATTTCCCGAAGCATCAAATTTAATTAATAATTCATCTTGAATAGTACTACCTACATATACAGGAGTATATAAATATAAATTACCAAAAGCATCTTTTAATATTTCGCCATCATATACATCTCTATTGGAAATCCATCCTGTACTTTGCTTCCAAATAGGATTAAAATTAGCATCAAATTTTTCTATAAAAATTTTAGCATTGCTTCCACTTTTATCTGAACCGTGTGCATAATAAAAGTTTCCATCTTTAAATATACTTCTATATAAAGAATAAGTGGAGGAATTCTCTATTTTACTATGTATTATATTTCCATTTGGATCTATTTCAAGTAGGAAAGGATTGGAAGAAAGAACTCCTGACATAGCAAGTCCTCCTGCACCATTAGATATAACTCTAAAAAATTGGTCATCAGAATAATCGTATTGATAAGACCATAATACATTTCCATTTCCATCAAATTTATACACTACCAAATTATCGGATGAGCCAGAAGGTGCATACCAGCAAACCATATAATATTCATTGTTTCCGGCATTTACTAGTTTAGGTCGTCTTATGATACCTTTTTGCAGACGTTTATTCCAAACAATGTTTCCTGCATTGTCAATTCTATATATTATTGCTTGGTCATTTTTTAATTCTACTGTTAATATATCCGAATTATTATCGGCAAACAAAATAGTGCCAATAAAAGAAGTAGTGCCTGCACTAGCAGCATACTCTCGCGACCAGTTAGTAGTTCCGTCTGTTTCCATATTTGCCATAAATAGATTGCCATTTACGGTTCCACCACTCATGTATAGTTGATTCGTAGCACTTTTATAAACAATATCATTTACAGTATTATAATTATTGTATGTTTTTAAATAATCACAATTTGAATTAGTTTGGGTGTTACACAACACCTCACATATAACGCTTTCAGTTATAGGCATAGTCAGTTTAGATAAATTGGCATTTATTTCTGTAGGGTATATTCCTTCTGTAAAAGTTCTTGAAACGGGTGTAATATTAATATTAGATTCATTCCAAAGTACTGTATTTATTTCATTGCAAACCGTATCTGTTCCTAAACTCAATTTTGTAATGGTAATGTCAAAATCATTTCCGCCATAGCTTCTAGTGGCATAGGAAAGTAACCCATATCCTTCATTTTCATTTATTTTAAAGAAACCATCTCTATGAAAAATATCTTCTTCGGCAGCCCCACCATATAATTTTGTCCATTGCTCTACCCCATTTGCATCTAATTTTGTTACAAACACATCATAACTACCATGACCTGCTATATTATTAGTTTTACCCGCCATGTACAGACTTCCGTCAGAAGATACCATTATCTCATCTCCAAACTCTGAACCTGATTGATTAAAATATTTATTCCAAATAATATTACCTGCATAATCTATCTTGGTTAGTATATTGCCACCATTACTTGCTCCGGTAAGTATTATATTGTTATCGGGTGTTTTATTTATACTATAATAAAAATCGCTTCCACTATAGTTATCGTAGGTTTTAACCCAATCAACATTCCCATTAGAAGGTTCTAATTGATAAACAACTCCTTTTTCGCCACCTCCAAAGGCCGTTGTGGTGCCACAACCATATATTTTACCATTATTACCTAATATTTGTCGCATTCCATGCTCTATAGAACCAAATCTTAATTTCTTCATCCATATTCTATTGCCACTACCGTCTATTTTTAACGTATAAATTTGTGCTCCACCACCCGATGACCCCATTAAGTAAAATTCATTATTATATTCTAAAATACTTGAGGCATGCAAGTAAGAAGAGCCCGAAACATCTATAGCTTTTTGCCAAACTATATTACCAGTTGCATCTAATCTCATATAAACTAATCCTCCTGCATCAGTTCTATTTGAATAGGCAGTTGATTCAAAAGCTACAAGATAGTCGTTTGTTGTAGTTTGAATAATATAAGCTGTACCTGCCAGCTCTCTTGAAGTAGTACCATAAGTATTAGACCACTCAACTTGGTTATTGGCATTATATTTTACTACAAAAATATCTTCTTGCCCTGCGCCATAACTATTAGTCATACCAGCTATTACATAACCCCCATCGGAAGTAATATAATTACTGATGTTTTTAGAATCTTGGGAGTTGTCATAATATTTTTGAAATAAATCGGTGCAAGAAGTTTCCGAATTAGAATTACAAACAGCAAAACAGCTTGTATCTACAACCATAGGATTAACTGTTTCAGACATATTATATGAAGCAAAATTACCCAGAGATGTATTAGATGCACTTATATTTTGAACAATTGGATTTATGGTTTGCTCTACCCACAATATTCCTTGTGCACTGCAACTGTCTTGTTCCTCTAAATTAAATTTAATTATATAAGGATCAAAATCACTTCCCCCGTAACTTTGGGTAGAACCTACCAAAATTCCGTAACCACCACTTTCATTAATTGCCAACATATTAGGATGTGCATAAACAGATTCATCTTGTTGCCCACCATAAATTTTAGTCCAAATTTCATTGCCCTGTCCATTAATCTTTGTAACAAATAGCTGCTTTCCATTACCAAAACTTGAGGTAACACCTGAAATGATATAACTATCTCCGCTCATTTTCTTAATACTCATTCCTTCATCGTAATCCGAACCAGCCAAAGATTTTGACCAAATTAAATTCCCGATAGCATCTACTCTAATTATATACAAATCAGCATTTGCGTTCACGTCAGTTCTTCCCAAACCTAAAATATCTCCATTATCAGCTTCTACAAATCCATCAAATCCATCAGCCAAATTTGGAATATCATATTTTTTAGCCCATAATGCATTTCCTATATTATTAGAACAATGAATAGTTGCTGTTGAAGCACCTGAAGCAAAAGTTCTATTAAGACCTCCCCAATACAAATTATTGTTAGAATGTAAAATTACATTTATTGAATGATCTATATATGAACCATTAAAACTACTTGACCATAAAGCATTCCCATTGGCATCTACTTCCATTAAAAAGGCATCTGAATTGCCTCCATTACTTATTATTTGACTGCCCGTTAAATAATAATGTCCATTTTGAAAAATTAAATCCCTTCCATTAAAGTAATCAGAAGTATTTGGTATTAATTTATTTTTAGCCCATATTATAGAACCGGAAGTACTTAATTTTATTAATGTTGTATTTTTTGTCCTATTTGCAAAATCTATATATTGAGATGATCCCGACATTACTAATAAATCTCCATTATTATCCTCTATCACATGAATTGACACCCCCTTTTCTGAATTAGACGTACCAATAATTTTATTCCACATTAATTGATCTTGGCTATTAAATTTACTAACAAATAAATCAATAGAACCAAAAACACCATCATTAGTATACCCCACTAATACATAACCTCCATCCTGTGTTAAAACAACAGCATTTGCTTCACTATCTCCGTTATCATTCAATGTAAATTGATAGGAGTTTGAACAATTTGTAGAAACAGACGTGCTTACATTCACTTCCGCACTCCCACTTACCGTTCCATTACAGTTATCATTACTCATACTTACCAAACTGTAAGTAGTGGTTGCAGAAGGATTTACCTGAATATAATATGGCGAATACTGAACATTATTTTGTGTAAAATTGTTAGTGCCATCTGTATAAGTAAAACTATAAGGTGGTACACCTGTAAAATCCACTCTTAAAAAAGCTACTCCGCCCGGAACTATAGTTGCATTTCCCGAAATAGTGGCTGTAGGTGTAGTTACTGTTATATAATTTGTTTTTGTTAGCACATCATTACCATAGGCATTTGTTACGGTTAAAGTAACACTATACACTCCCGTAGTAGCATAGCTTACTGTAGGGTTTTGCAATACCGAAGTGCTAGGCATACCCCCCGGAAAAGACCAGCTATAGGTTAAAGGTTGCACCCCGGCACTTTGGCTATAAAACTGTATAGATTGATTGGGACATACCAAGGTATCTTCTGCATAAAAAGCCACCACAGGAGAAGTACTCAAGCACTGCAATGCCGCTTGTGCATCTACCCTGCCTGCTCCTAACTGATTGATATAACTGGGGTTTTGTGCATCTATATTTACGGCAGTTGTTTTAAGGCAACTTTCTATCATATCGGGGGTAGCACCATAATTATAGCATTTCATTAAAGCACATAAACCTGCCACTAGTGGCGATGCCATAGATGTTCCTTGCTTAATATCATAGGCATTATCTGCTCCTGCCACCGTACTTAGTATAGCTACCCCGGGAGCTGCCACGTCTATAGTGCTTCCATAGTTTGAAAAAGAAGCTCTTGTATCTGTTTGATTGGTGGCAGCCACACTTATAACATGGTTATAAGCGGCAGGATACATAGGCACGCTTGTATTGCTATTTCCAGCTGCTGCCACAAATGTTATTCCTTGGTTGTAGCCTGCTGTTATTAAATTTTGATAGGTAACTGAATACGAACCCCCACCCCAACTCATATTTACAACATCTACATAACCACATGCTATGGTATAATCTATTCCTGCCCATGCTCCTACTAAACTACCACTACTATTTGCTCCTATTTTTACAGGCATTAATTGTACGCCATAACCTATAGAAGCTATTCCAATAGCATTGTCCGTAGCTCCGCCTGCTATACCTGCCACATGCGTACCATGAGAAAAATAAGAATTAGTAGCCGATGCCGGAGGAGCAGGATTATTATCATTATCTGCTGCATCCCAACCTACTACATCATCTATAAAGCCATTATTATCATCATCAATGCCATTATTAGGTATTTCATTAGGATTATTCCACAAAATGGGTGCAATATCTTCATGGGTTATACGCACTGCGTCATCTGTAATAGCCAACACTACTTGACTATTGCCTATACAAGTAGCAATATCCCACGCTAAAGGAGCATTTATTAACGGTAAAGCATATTGCTGTGGATACAAAGGGTCATTAGGTGTATAAAAAAGTTCGTACTGCGGTACTTCTTCTATATATTCTATAAAAGAATATTGTTTTGTATTTTCCAATAATCTTTCTAACGATATATTAGCATTGGTTTTAAGTAAGTATGTATGTTGTAAATTGACATCCTTCGTTTTAAAAGGCTTTTCTATACTTTGTATTTCATTATTTTTTATAAAATCAAATAATGGATTATTTTGAGAATAAATATCTTCCGATAAATCTATTTCAAAATAATTATACGTTTTAAGAAAATACTCATTTTGGGAATAAATGAAAAATCCAAATAAAATTAATATTTTTGTTAGTATAATTTTTTTCATCCTAATTTTTTAATCATAAAATTAATAGGATATAAAAGTACAATAATTATAATGTATTTTAATAAATTTAGCAATTTAATTTTATAAATAAATATCTAATCTATCTAAATGGGTACTTTATCTGACAAAACATCTAATATTTCAATAAATCTTCCCGCCTCTAAAAGTATAAGCAATAGAGCTTTAATTATTCAAGCTATATGCAGTAATTCCATTAAACTTTTAAACATTTCCGCTGCTGAAGATACTCAGATAATGTTGCATAATTTATCTGATAATTCTACAAAAAAAGATGTAGGCATGGCAGGCACGGCAGCTCGTTTTTTAACTGCTTTTTATGCACTTAAAAAGCAAAAAACACACATAACTGCACACCCAAGAATGCAAGAACGCCCCATGAAAGAGTTATGCTCAGCTTTAGAAAACTTAGGTGCTAAATTTGAATATTTAGATAAAAAATATCATCTTCCGTTTATAGTTGACGGTACTAATACTACAGGCGGAAATTTAGAAATAGATGCAACTATAAGTAGCCAATTTACCACAGCACTTATGCTGATTGCTCCTGCGTTAAAAAATGGTTTAACTATAACATTAAAAGGAAAAACAACTTCTGAATCCTATATTTTAATGACAAAAAATATAATGGAACATTTTGGCGTAAAAGTAAAATACAAAGAAAATAAAATAGAAATTAAAGAACAGGATTACCATCCGAACTCACTTGTAATAGAAAATGATTGGAGTAGTGCGTCCTATTTTTACAGTGCATTTGCATTAATGAAAAACGGGAGACTAACACTTAAAAATCTAAGTTCAAACTCATGGCAAGGCGATAAAATTGTTGCTGAAATTTATTACAGATTAGGTGTAAAAACAATTGTAAATGGAAATGATTTAGTTCTTGAACATTCAGAACATAAAATAGATTACTTAAACTATGATTTTTCCGATTGTCCCGATTTAGCTCAAACTGTAATTTGTACTTGTACAAGCTTAGGTATACAAGGCAATTTTAAAGGACTCCACACTTTAAAAAACAAAGAAACCGATAGAATAAAAGCTTTACAAAATGAACTTAAAAAACTAAGGTGGTTGCTCATAGAAAACAAAGACCATTCTTATACTTTAAAAAGAGCCTTACCCACAGAAACTTACAACCCTAAAATTAATACTTACAACGACCACCGCATGGCTATGGCTTTTGCTCCTTTAAAATTGCTACATCCAAAATTAGAAATTGAAAATCCCGAAGTAGTAAAAAAATCTTTTCCTAATTTTTGGTTAGAAATGGAAAAAATAGGAATATTTGCATCGTAATGCCTGTTTATCAACTTACGGAAGAACTCATTTTCCCTCATCCATCGTTAGCAGAATCCGATGGACTATTAGCCATTGGTGGAGATTTATCTACAGAAAGATTAATTCTTGCCTATAAAAATGGCATTTTCCCATGGTATAATGAAGACGAACCTATTTTATGGTTTGCCCCAAACCCACGCTTTGTTTTGTTTCCCGAAAAATTAAAAGTTTCAAAAAGTATGAAACAATTAATAAACAAAAACGAATACCATATAACTTTAAATCAATCATTTGAAAATGTAATAGGAAATTGCAAAAAAGTAAAACGCAAAAATCAAAATGGCACCTGGATAACTAACGATATGGAAAAAGCCTACATAAAATTGCACAAAAAAGGCATGGCACACTCCGTAGAGGTTTGGAACAAAAAAGAAGAATTAGTTGGCGGTTTGTATGGCGTAAATTTGGGAACTGTTTTCTTTGGAGAGAGTATGTTTCACAAAGAAAATAATACTTCTAAATTGGCGTTAATTCATTTAGGAACGAAATTTGATTTCAGTATAATAGATTGTCAAGTTTATACTAAACATTTAGCATCATTAGGAGCAGAAAACATACCGTTTAATTCCTTCTATGCAAAAATTGTTAAAGAAACCGAAAAACAATCTGTATTTTAAATTTATATTAACTTTGTAAAATGAAATTAAACATGAAAAAATTATTTGGCACTTTATTTTTAACTTTTGCTGTAGCATTTATGTTTGCTCAAGGCAATATTGAAGGCATTTGGTACAACACTACTAAAACAGGAAAAGTAAAAATATTTAAAAAAGGCGACAGCTATTATGGCAAAATAATATGGCTAAAAGAACCTTTGAGCGAAAAAACCGGAAAACCAAAAACAGACGAAAATAATCCTGAATCTAAATATAGAAACAATCCTATAATTGGTTTAGAAGTACTTCAAAACTTTGTTTATGATGATGGCAAATTTGTAGATGGCACTATTTACGACCCCGAAAATGGAAAAACATATAAATGCAAAATGACCTTGACAGATGCCAACAATCTTGATGTTAGAGGATATATAGGCATACCTGCATTAGGTAGAACAGAAAAATGGACACGTACTAAAGAGTAATGTTTAAAACACACATTATTTATATTCACACACAATCATAAATTTGTAAGATGCAAATATTTAAACTTATTAGGGCAGTTTTTGTATTTACTTTACTGCTAACCTTATTTTCATTTTCTTTTAATGGCAAAAAGAAATTAGTTAAAAGCAATCATGAAAAAAAAGGAGTTTATTATTCAAACTATGGGAATTTTAAAAACGGTAGTTTAATTATTAGAAACACCGTAAAACCCAATGAATTTCTATCTACAGTTTTTTCAAAATTTGATTTAGACAACAATTCAGCTTTAAGCGTAAGCACTTACAATGCCGATATATTTGATGCCAAAAAATTTAAAAGTGGAAACCCTTATGCTTTTGTAATAAATGTAAAAGACAAAAAAATAAGTCCACGCAAATTTATTTATGAAAAGAATGTAATAGAATACGCAGTATTTGATTTTACAAAAGATGAATTAACCGCCAGCTTAGAAAAAAAGCCTATTGAAATTCAAAGCAATGAAATAGCACTGCAAGTAAATGGTTCTTTGTACAATACTTTAATGAGCTACGATATCAATCCTACTTTGGCTATAGAAATGAGTGATATTTTTAAATGGACAATAGATTTTTACAGAATACAAGAGGGTGATTTTTTTAAAGTAATATATGATGAAGAAATAGTAGAAGGTCGTTCTATAGGAGAATTTGATATAAAAGCCATTAATTTTAACCACTTAGGAAAAGACCATTTAGCATTTTCTTACACAAGAGCAGGCAATGAAAAATTTGAGTATTTTGATGAGGAAGGCAACACCCTAAAACAGTTCTTTTTACAAGCTCCTGTGGCATATAGCCGTATCAGTAGTAAATATTCAAAAAACAGATATCACCCTGTTACTAAAAAGAATAAACCGCACTTAGGAACCGATTATGCTGCACCTACAGGAACGCCTATTTATGCTACCGCAAATGGTGTAGTAACTAACGCTCAGTATAAAAAATATAATGGCAATTATGTAAAAATTAAACACAACGACACATACAGCACACAGTATTTGCACATGTCAAAAATAGCTAAAGGCATAAAAAAAGGTGTGTATGTGCAGCAAGGGCAGGTTATAGGTTATGTGGGTAGCACAGGTTTAGCCACTGGACCTCACGTTTGTTATAGATTTTGGAAAAACGGAAAGCAAGTTGACCCTTATAAAGAAATAAAACCAAAAGCAGACCCATTGCCTAAAGATGAAATACCTGCTTACAAAAAAACAATAGAAGATTTATACACTAAAATAACTAATTTAAAACTCCTTAACGTATGATAAAGATTTATTTAACCCTATTAGGACTGCTTTTGTTTTCAATTGGAAACTCACAGGAGTACACCAAAGAAGAAACAAAAGAAGCTAAAAAAGAGATAAAGGCTTTGCTTAAAAATCCTGAAAATATATTGTTCTAAAAAATGAATCTCAGGAAAAGACAAAAATTATAGGCGACCAACAAGAAGATATAAATGAGCTAAAAAGTCAAGTAGCAATATCTAATATGGAATATTTGAAACTAAAGAATAGTTTACAAACAACACCTACTGCTCCTGCCGTTACAAAATCTCAAACTAATATAGCAGCTGGAAATTATAGAGTACAGATTGGTCTATTTAGCAATTTTGACATCAGCGATTTATTAAATAGTCCTAAGGCAATTTTTCATGAAATAATTGCAGGATCTCATAGATACTCAATAGGTAATTTCAATTCTCTTGAGGAAGCTTTAACTTTCAGAGACCAAATTAAAAAAATGGGTATTAAAGATGCTTTCGTTACAGAATATGCAGAAGGTGCAAGAAATATGTCTTTCTCAATAGATAATTATTCAAATACTCAGAATAACGCACTTACCAAAAATTCTAATAGTACAAACAATAATAAAAAGGTCAATTTTACCGCTGACGAAATTAAATCAATGACAAACACTACAAGTATTCAAACTGATAATTTGAATAACAGTAGTAACAGCTCTAATAATATTAGCAACAAAAAAACAAAGAAAGATTCTCCCTCTAATGAAGATTCTATAATATATATGGATACGGAGTAAGCTTATAACTGAAAAATTTTAAAAAAGCACTTGAAATTTCAAGTGCTTTTTTAATTTGCAATATATACTTATCTTTGCACGCTAATTAAAAATTAAAAAACAATCTAAAATAAAAAACACGAAATTATGGGTATAGCTTTTTATTTACCACTTATCCTTGCTTTAGTAGGTTTAGCATACATGTTTTACTTACAATCTTGGGTAAAAAAACAAGATGCAGGAAATGAAAAAATGCAGTCATTAGCCACTTTTATAAACGAAGGTGCTTTGGCTTTTTTAAATGCAGAATACAAAATCTTAATGATATTTGTTGCTATTGCATCCGTTCTTTTATTCTTAATATCTGTTATAGTTCCTTCTACACATTGGTTAATTGTTCCTGCATTTATTATAGGAGCAGTTTTTTCTGCTTTAGCGGGCAATGTAGGTATGAGAATAGCTACGCAAGCTAACGTAAGAACCACACAAGCAGCTCGTTCATCTTTATCTAAAGCATTGCAAGTTGCCTTTAAAGGTGGAACAGTTATGGGACTTGGAGTTGCAGGCTTAGCCGTGTTTGGCTTAAGCTTAATATTCTTAGTATTGGTTAAAATGTTTATGACAGAAGGTGGAGATTTCTACCACGAAATGACGATGGTACTTGAAGCATTAGCAGGTTTCTCATTAGGAGCAGAGTCTATCGCTTTATTTGCTCGTGTGGGTGGTGGTATTTACACAAAAGCTGCCGATGTAGGTGCTGATTTAGTAGGTAAAGTAGAAGCCGGTATTCCTGAAGATGACCCTCGTAATCCTGCTACTATTGCAGATAACGTGGGCGACAACGTAGGAGACGTAGCCGGTATGGGAGCCGATTTATTTGGTAGTTATGTAGCTACTATTTTGGCTACTATGGTTTTAGGAAACTACATTATTAGAGATACTTTTATAGAAGATGGCATTTCTGTAGGCTATGGTCCTATTTTATTGCCTATAGTAATTGCAGGTTTAGGTATTATTTTCTCTATTATAGGTACTTTCTTTATAAGTGCTAATGATGATGCCAAAGAAGCACAAGTACAAGGAGCACTAAACAAAGGAAACTGGGGTTCTATTGTTTTAACTTTAATTGCCTCTTTCTTTTTAATTAAATGGTTAATGCCGGAAACTATCACTATGAATTTCTTTGGAGAAGGTTCTATGGTTGTAAGCCAAATGAATATATTTATTGCTGTTTGTATCGGTCTTTTTGTCGGTGCGGTAATATCTGCTATGACAGAATACTACACAGGTTTAGGCAAAAAACCAGTTTTAGAAATAGTACAAAAATCAAGTACCGGAGCAGCTACAAACATTATAGCAGGATTAGCTACAGGCATGATTTCAACTGCCGGACCTGTTATTTTATTTGCTGCCGCAATTTGGGCATCTTATGCTTTTGCTGGTTTTTATGGTATTGCTATAGCCGCCAGTGCTATGATGGCAACTACTGCTATGCAGTTAGCTATTGATGCTTTTGGTCCTATAGCAGATAATGCCGGTGGTATAGCAGAAATGAGTGAACTACCTGACGAAGTACGAGAAAGAACAGATATATTAGATTCAGTAGGAAATACAACGGCTGCTACGGGCAAAGGTTTTGCTATTGCTTCTGCCGCACTAACGGCTTTAGCTTTATTTGCTGCTTATGTAACTTTTACAGGAATAGACGGTATCAATATTTTTAAAGCACCTGTATTGGCCGCTTTATTTGTAGGCGGTATGATTCCTGTTGTTTTTTCTGCTTTAGCAATGAACAGCGTAGGAAAAGCTGCTATGGAAATGGTAAAAGAAGTAAGACGCCAGTTTAAAGAAATTCCGGGAATTATGGAAGGAACAGGCAAACCGGAATACGGAAAATGTGTTGATATTTCTACAAAAGCAGCCTTAAAAGAAATGATGTTACCGGGAGCTATTACTATTGTTACACCTCTTTTAGTGGTGGGTATTGCTATTATTGCCACAGGTTTTGATTATAAATTGGCTGCCGAAGTTTTAGGTGGATACATGGCGGGAGTAGCCGTAAGTGGCGTACTTTGGGCTATTTTTCAAAACAATGCTGGTGGTGCGTGGGATAATGCTAAAAAATCTTTTGAAGCAGGTGTAGAAATAGACGGTAAAATGACTTTTAAAGGTAGCGATGCTCACAAAGCTGCCGTAACAGGAGATACTGTAGGAGATCCATTTAAAGACACTTCTGGTCCTTCTATGAACATTTTAATTAAATTAACTTGCTTAGTGGGCTTAGTTATTGCTCCAATTTTAGGAGAACATATTAATGCTAACAATCACCATACAGAAACTACAAGCCATGTAATAGAAGAAAGAGTTATTGAAATAGCTGATGAAACGGATGGTAGCACAGTAGAATTTAAAGCAGTAGAAGTTGATGGCGTTAAAACTATAGAATTTGTTTCTGGAAGTATTGAAGATTTAGATGAAGCAACTATATTAAAATTAGAAGCTGACGGTTTTGATTTATCAAGTTTTATGGACGAAGAATAAATCTCAATCAAAAACTATAATGAAAGGCTACAATTAAAATTGTAGCTTTTTTTGTTTCCGTTAACAATCTCATACAATATAACTGTGCTAACTGATATTAAGATACCTTTCTACAAACCATGTCTGCCGACAGGTAGAGGCATGACGTACGTGATATATTTAGCAAACCTTCCTCAAATCGTCATTACCGCGAAGGCGGTAATTCCGTAAAATAGAACTGTACTAACTGGATATTGAGATACCTGCCTCCGCAGGCATGACGTACGCTGTATATTACTTCCAAATTACCCAATTACCTCATTTTCAAATTAAAGTTTAGAAAATGTAAGGAATCAATATTTTTCTTTCTTTGGGATAATTATCAAATTTCTCTTTATACCACTTATGGTTGGCTATGGCTCGGGGAACTAAATTAGCTAAAGTCCACACCAAAAACGAAAAAGAAGGCAAGCACCACGTCATCACTGCAAAACCAGTCCATTCTATTATTTCTCCAAAATAATTAGGATTAGTAATGTATTTGTACAAAAATCCATTGGGTATTTTATAACCCACCTCATTGGGTTTTCTTAAATTTATTAAAATATAATCGCTGTATTGGTTAATTAAATATCCTATAATAAACAACAAAGCTCCTACTATAAACTGCCACGAATGAAGCCAATCAATTCCATATCTTTCAGGATTTTTTGCTAGAAAAGAAGCTATAAAAAAAGTATTAACACTATTAAAAAAAACAGCAGCTAACACTATAACTAAAGGCATTCTTTTTCCCTTAGTTTTTATTCTAAAAGGGAAAATTAAGGTTCGGTTAACATAGTGCAACAACCAAAAAATTACAAAAACAAGTACCACACTGTTGGTATAATCTTTAAATGCAAAAAAGTAAAATAAGAATAGAAACAATGCCGGAGATTCCATTAATATCCATCCCAATTTATTATCTACGGTAGGACCCCAGCCTTCTTTAGTGTGCCTGCCATAAGGAGCTGTTTTAAAAAAAATAAGATATAAAAAAGTGAGAACGCCTATTCCAATCCATATCCAATTCAAAATAGTAGTTAAATTCATTAGTTTGGTTTTGTCTTTGTTACAAAGCTATAAATAATACTCGTATTTTTGCATTATGACTAAAAAAGTGGTTGTAGGATTATCGGGCGGAGTTGATAGTAGCGTTGCGGCTTATTTATTAAAGCAGCAGGGCTATGATGTCATTGGCATTTTTATGCGAAATTGGGTTGATGATGAAGTTATTATTTCTGACGAATGCCCGTGGATAGAAGATAGCAACGATGCTCTTTTAGTGGCAGATAAATTGGGTATTCCTTTTCATGTTATAGATTTTAGTAAAGAATACAAAGAACGTATAGTAAACTATATGTTTGACGAATACGAAAAAGGTAGGACACCCAATCCGGATATTTTGTGCAATAGAGAAGTTAAATTTGATTTATTCTTAAAAAAAGCCTTGGCTTTAGGAGCTGATTATGTAGCAACAGGACATTACTGCCAAAAAACTACAACTAAAGACAATAACGGAAAAGAAATTTACCACCTTATAGCCGGTGCCGATAAAAATAAAGACCAAAGCTACTTTTTGTGTCAGGTAAGTCAAGAACAACTGGCTAAAGCTTTATTTCCAATAGGACATTTACAAAAAAGTGAAGTACGCACAATAGCTACAGAGCAAAAATTAGTAACCGCAGATAAAAAAGATTCGCAAGGTTTATGTTTTATAGGCAAAGTTCGTTTACCCGATTTTTTACAACAACAACTAAAACCTAAAGAAGGAAATGTTATAGAAATACCCGAAAATCATGCGGATTTTATTAGAAACTGGGAAAATGACACCTTAGAAAATTTAGCTCAAAATTTTATTTACAACGAAAACGATGGGAAAATAGTAGGTAAGCATCAAGGAGCTCACTACTATACCATAGGGCAAAGAAAAGGCTTAAATATAGGTGGCACTCCTCTCCCACTTTTTGTAATAGCTACCAATACTCAAACTAATACTATATACGTTGGGCAGGGAGAAAACCACCCCGGTTTGTACCGAAAAATATTAAAAGTAGCAAATAAAGACATCCACTGGCTACAAGAAAATTTAACACTAAAAAATGGTGAAGAAGCTAAATATAGTGCAAGAATAAGATACCGACAGCCACTTGAAAACTGCACACTTTACCAAAAAGAAGATGGCTTGTACTTTGTGTTTGATAATTTTCAAAGAGGAATAGCCGCAGGGCAATTTGTAGCTTGGTACAAAAATGACGAGCTTATAGGAAGTGGAGTTATTGGTTAAAAAACCAGCATCAATTCTTTAACAATAATATAAAAAGCCACTATAAAAGTAAAAATAGCGAATCCCTTTTTTAAGGCTTTATCTTTAATGTGTTTAGATAAATACATACCTACAAAAATACCAATAACAGACATGGCTGTATAAGAAATTAACAATTTCCAGTCTATATTATAACCTGCTTTTAAATCGCCTAAAAAACCAATAAAAGAATTGAAAGCTATTATAAATAATGAAGTACCTACAGCTTCTTTAATATCTATTCCTAATATAAGCACTAAAGCCGGAACAATTAAAAAGCCGCCACCTGCACCTAAAAATCCGGACAGCAAGCCTACTGCCACACCTAATAATAACAATGTTAATCTTCTATTTTTAGTTTCTTCTTTTCTACCCGAAACGTCTATTGGCTGGGTTTTATACATTCTTATTCCGGCTTGAAAAGCAAAAAAGGCAAACACAATCATAATAACAACATCTCTTTGCACAGAAATTCCTCCAATACTAAATAGAATAGTGGGAATAGCAGGCATTATCCATAATCTTGTAGCAAAAGTTACCATAGATGCAGGCAAAGCAAACATAACAGCTTCATCTAATTTCACATTGCCCGAAAAATAATTTTTAACAGCACCCACAGCAGAAGTTGCACCTACTGTAAATAAAGAATATCCTGTGGCTACAACGGGATTAATATGCAATAAATAAACGAAAACCGGCAAGGTTATTAATGAACCGCCACTACCTATTAAACCTAACGACATGCCCATAAATAAGGCAATAATATATGCTATTATCTCCAAAACGGTGCAAATTTCTTAAAACGAAAGGAATTACTTAGTGCCATTTAGCACAAAGTAGGATAATTTTATTAAAAACTCCTTAGAGTGGTGGCACGAATACACGTGCTAATACTTAGCGTTTTTATATTTTGACTTAGTAGATTTCCCCTTTGAGAAAAAATTTGAGTGGGCATTCCCACTATTACTTTTTCCTTTTTTTGAAGATTTTCTTCCTTTTCTGTCTGATTTTCTACCCGATTTTTCAGAAGAAGATGAGGAATCGCCATCTCTACCTTTAGCTTTCACTACCAAACTTTTACCATTGTTTTTAATAGTTTTAAAAGCTCTTAAAACCATCTCGGCATCATCATCTTGAAGCGTAATGAAAGAAAAATTTTCTAACAAATATGTATCTAAAAAAGCATTTTTATCTATATGCGATTTGCTTACAATATAGTCTTCTAAACTGTCTTTATTAAAACTATCTTTTTTGCCTTTTGCTATAAATAATCGGGTTTCTTTATTAGTACTACCAGCCAATGTTTTTGGCATTTTTATATCATCATAATAATCAGAAGTTAATTCATCTTTTAAAAAGTACTTTAAGGCGGATGTCAATATAGTTTTAGGATCATTGCTTTCTAAAAGCTGATTAGCTAATTCTAAAATAAATTCGTCTTTTTTATCTACTACACTTGAAGCAATATCTAAATACAATTGCGTTAATTTAGCTTCTATAAGTTCATCGGCACTTGGCAGTTCTGCTTTATGCAATGAAGTTTTAGCTATACTTTCTATAATTTTAAGTTGTTTTTTCTCGCTCCCCGAAATTAAAGAAATAGCCACTCCTTCTTTTCCTGCACGCCCAGTTCTTCCTATGCGGTGTACATACTGCTCAGGGTCTTGTGGCAATTGATAATTGATTACATGCGTTAAATCATCTACATCTATTCCTCTTGCAGCTACATCGGTAGCACATAAAATAGTACAACTTTTACTTTTAAATCTGCTCAATATTCTTTCTCTTTGGTTTTGAGCTATATCGCCATGCAAAGCTTCTGCCGAATAATCTAATTGATTAAGCTGGCGTGTTACATCATCTGTACCCATTTTAGTATTGCAAAAAATAATTCCATAAAAATTAGGATTTACTTCTAAAATCCTTTTCAAAACTTTCATTTTATCTTTTGCATAAACTGCATAATATAGTTGCTCTACATTAGTGGTGGTTATTTGTTCTTTTTTAACTTGCACTAACTCATAATCGCCCATATATTTTTTAGCCAGCGACATTATTTTTTTAGGCATAGTAGCAGAAAAAAGTAAAACTTGTTTTTCTTCATTGGTTTGATTAATAATAAATTCAATATCATCTATAAAACCCATATTCAACATTTCGTCTGCTTCATCAAGCACAAAATATTTAATATTTTCTAACTTAAGTTTATTTCTTTTTATTAAGTCAATAACACGACCCGGAGTACCTACAACTATATCTGTACCTCTATTCAAATCTCTTATCTGTCGGTCTATTGACTGCCCTCCATAAACGGTGGTAATAAATAATTTTTTATCTCCTTTAAAAGAAACTATTTCATTGGCTACTTGCAGTGCTAACTCCCTTGTAGGCGTTAGTATAAGTGCTTGTACTGCATTAGTTTTTTCTTTTAAATTTTGAACTATAGGCAAACCAAAAGCTGCCGTTTTCCCTGTTCCGGTTTGTGCTTGCCCTACCACGTTGTTTTTGCCTTCAAGCAAAATAGGTATAACTTGTTCTTGGATAGGCGTAGGTGTTTCAAAACCTTTTTGAGCCAATGCTTCTACTATAGACGCACTAAGCCCTAAATCTTTAAATTTTTGCATAAAATGTCTTTGATGTTTTGGAGTTGCTAACTACTGAAGGAATTTTTATAGTTACATTATTTTTCTCGCAACCTCCAACAATTAACCTGCTCGGTTATAAATTTTGTGCAAAGGTAATGAAAATTATTGATTTTTTTATTTTTATCCAAAAGTCCACAAATAATTAGCGGTAAAATTCCACAGCATATAAACTATCATAGCTACAATTTTGGCAGGATAAAAATTCATTAACTTCCATTTTTCGTGTAAAATAAATATAACGCCATTTACGATGCCTAAGCCTATTAAAGCAATTATTCCAAATTGCAACATTTGCCACAACCAGTTTGGATTTTCATTTTGAAATGCCCAATATTTATTGGCAAAAAATCTAAAAGTAACGCCTATAAAAAAACCAATAGAATTAGCCGTGTATTTTTGTAATTGAAGTTTTTCTTTAAAAATAAAAGTAGTTAGTACGTCTATGCCAAAACCTAAACCGCCTACTACAAAAAACTTAGAAAATGTAAGCCAAAATGCACTCATTAAATGGTAAACTTTCCATTTTCATATACTTTTGTCCCATCAGCATATATTTCTCCTCCATCAGTCATATCCGCTATCATATCCCAGTGTATTGATGAATCATTTTTGCCTCCACACTGGTGGTAGCTTTGCCCTATAGCCATGTGAATAGTACCGCCTATTTTTTCATCAAAAAGTATATTTTTTGTAAACTTATCTATTTTAAAATTAGTACCTACGGCAGCTTCGCCAAATCTGGTAGCTCCGGGTATCTTAAAAACTCTGTCTAATAAATCCTGCCCTCTTTTAGCTGTCCACTTTACAACTTCTCCATTTTTAACTTCCAGTTTAATGTCTTCCACTTCTTGCCCCATATATATACTTGGGTGCGAAAAACGCACCACTCCATTTACCGAATTTTCTACAGGTGCGGTATAAACCTCTCCTGATGGCATATTTGTTTTACCATCACTATTTATCCAAATTCTCCCTTTGGTGTTAAATTTTATATCTACATCATTACTCTTATAATGAACATTTTCACATTTATTTAAGTAATCTACTATGCTTTGCTGGCGTTCGCTTAGTTTAAGCCACTCTTTTATAGGGTCGTCATATTCTAAATTACAAGCTTTATACACAAAATTCTCGTACTCACGCAAGCTCATACCCGCCTCTTGGGCACTTGCTTGGGTAGGAAATTGACACAAACTTCTTCTTAAATCGTAAGAACCTGTACGCTTCATATAAGTTTTCATCATAGGGCTTCGTGCCACGCTGGCTCTTTTTCTTTTCTCTCCATCTACATTTTGTACATCCTTTAAATTAAAAGGTGCTCTTATTACTAAATAACAATCAAAAGTTTCCATAACTTGCTCTAAAAACGGATTAACAAAATCTAATTGATGGTCTGCTGCATTATCTAAAAATATTTTATCCTGCTCTTGTATTTCAACATCTAAAAATGGATGCCCTCCGGCTAAATATATTTCTTTTAGCAACTCTTGCAATAATGGTTCTGCTAAATAAGTAGTCCTCACATAAACTTTATCGTTTTTCTTTACTTGAAGACAGTAGTTTGTCAATAAATTGGCATATTTTACGTATATATCTCTCATGATTTATTTAATATTTGAACTGCAAATATAAAATATTGAGCATCAAGAAGTAAATAGATTTTTAATTAATCAGATATTTTGAGTATAATTGTAAGCGAAATACAAAACCACATACAAAAATGATAATTATAGGAATAGCCGGAGGGACAGGTTCTGGGAAAACAACAGTAGTTAACAAGATACTAAATGTTATACCCAAAGGTCATGTGGCTGTACTTGGTCAAGATTCTTACTATAAAGACAATGGACATTTAAGTTTTGAAGAACGACAAAAAATTAATTACGACCACCCTCGTTCTATTGATTTTGATTTATTGGTTAAACATTTAAAAGAATTAAAGGCAGGAAATAATATTGAAGAGCCAATTTATTCGTATATTAACCACTCAAGAGAAAAGGACTACAAAGTAGTTCACCCTAAAGATGTAATAATTGTAGAAGGTATTTTGGTTTTTACCAATGAGGAATTGCGTGAGTTATGCGATATAAAAATATTTGTTCATGCCGATGCAGACGAAAGACTAATAAGGCGAATACGCAGAGATATTAAAGAAAGAGGTCGGGATATAGATGAAGTACTTAACAGATATGAAACCATGCTAAAACCTATGCACAATCAGTTTATAGAACCCACTATGAAATATGCCGACATAATTGTACCTATAGGTGGCGAAAACCATGTTGCCATTGACGTTATAGCTTCTATGATAAAAGATAAATTGAAAAATTAACATGTATAAACACAGACAAAAAAAATTCGCTATTCCGTAAATTTTAGGAATAAAATGTATAAATTTATATAATCCTAATCGGCATTATAGAGGCAAATACCCCATATTTAGCTCATAATTTATACTTAAATTACAGAAATAACACACAATTACAACCCCAATAATCCTTAATAATGATACTTGAACACTTTAACTTTTCCATACCAAATGATGTAAAAAAAGAAATAAATAAAGTAAACTTAAGAAATTTACTTTCACTAAACATTATAGTACTTGTTGTTTCTATTATATTCTTATTGCTTGATTTAATAAACTATAACGCTGGCGTTTGGAATAATTTTGCCTCTCAACTTTACACATACATTTTACATTCTTTAATAGCAGGTACTGCCATTTTTTTAATTGTATTTACTAAAGAACTTGGGCTAAACGATAGAATAAAGTCCAATGCAATGGTAAACTACACACTAATTATTGTGCTTTCAATATATGTGCCCTTTGTAGTTGCCATAAATTATTTAGAACTAAAAGACCACTCATCTACAGGCTTTATAATGATTTTTCTTTTTATGATGGCTTCATTAGTTAGGGTTAACACCTTTGTTTCTATTGCAATTTTAACTCTTTACGGTGCTATTTATTTTGTAATGTTAAACTATTTTCAATTAACTATTTTAAAAGCTCCCAGCCTTTATTTTAATGGCATAGGTACCTTAATTTTTTATTTTTTAATAACCAATTACTTAACGCACAGAGAAATAATACATATTAGAAACGAACTTTTGCTTAAAGAAAAAAACGAAAAATTAAACTTATTAAATGTCAATTTAGAATTAGCACAAAAGAAAATAGAAAAACAGAATGTATTTTTAACAGAAAGCAATGCCAGCTTTAAAAATTTTGCAGCAATAGCCGCTCACGATTTAAAATCTCCACTTAGAACAATAGCCGGATTTACCGAAATACTCTCAAGCAAATATCATGACACTTATACAGAAAAAGACAAAGAATTATCAAAACTAATAACAAAAAACAGTCTTTCACTACAGCATTTAATAGATGATATACTCACTTTTTCTGACATCAATAAAAACCTACCCGAAAATGAAAAATTAAGTATTAATAATATCCTAAATCACATTTTAGAAACTTTAAGCAAACAAATTGAAACCGCTAATGCAAAAATAACACTACCCGAAAAAGATTTTTTTGTTTATGCCCATACTTCTTTGTTTAATCAACTGTTTCTCAATATTTTAAGCAATAGTATAAAATACAGAAAAAAAGACGAAGAACTATTTATACATATATCAAGCTACTTAAATTTCAACAACAATTTATGCATAGAAATTGAAGATAACGGCATTGGTATAGAAAAAAATTACCTTTCCAAAGTATTTGAGCCCTTCACAAAATTGCACAACAGCAACTATGAAGGAAGTGGCTTAGGATTATCTACCTGCAAAAAAATTGTAGATTTTTATAACGGTACTATTATAATTCAATCAGAATTAGGTTTAGGAACTAAAACTATAATTACCTTTCCAAAGGAAATGCAAAATAAATCATAAAAGTCTGTTAAGTAATCTAAGGCAATTAGTAAAAAAGACTTAAATTTACACCCTTAAACAAAAAAACCTAATGGCATCAACATCTGATATTAGAAACGGACTTTGTATGAATTTCAACAACGATGTATATACCGTTGTAGAATTTCAGCACGTAAAACCAGGCAAAGGTCCTGCGTTTGTAAGAACAAAATTAAAAAGCTTAACCAGCGGAAAAGTAATTGATAACACTTGGCCTTCCGGACATAAAATAGACGAAGTAAGAGTAGAACGCAGAAAATTTCAGTACCTATACAAAGACGATATGGGTTTTCATTTTATGAACAGCGAAACATTTGAGCAAGTTGCCATTCCTGAAGAATTATTAACAAATAACGATTTAATGAAAGACGGCATGGAAGTAGAAGCATTATATAATGCCGGCACAGATGAAATTTTAACAGCAGAACTGCCACAATATGTTATTTTAGAAGTAACTTACAGCGAGCCGGGCGTAAAAGGCGATACGGCAACAAACACAACAAAACCTGCTACATTAGAAACCGGAGCCGTTGTAAATGTTCCTTTATTTATAAATGAAGGCGAAAAAATAAAAGTAAATACCTCTGACCGTTCTTATATGGAAAGAGCTAAGTAAATACACATCAAACCAAAACTACTATGAATACTAAAGAAATTCACGAATTAATAAAAGTACTTAACGATTCTAATATTGCAGAATTCACTTTAGATAAAGATGATTTTTCAATAAGAATACGCACTAAAGATTTTTATAAAGGCAAAGCTACAGAGGTAGTTAATATTGCACAGCCAAGCGTAGTTGCTCCTGTGGCGGCACAGCCTGTGGCTCCTAAGCAAGAAACCGCTAAAGCTGAAACCAAAGAAACTAAACCCGCAGAAAAAACTAATTATATAGAGTTCAAATCTCCAATGGTAGGCACTTTTTATAGAAAACCATCTCCAGATAAAGATGTTTTTGTAAAAGTAGGCGATACTATTAAAAAAGGCGATGTAGTTTGCATTATAGAAGCTATGAAACTATTTAATGAAGTAGAATCTGAAATGTCAGGCAAAATAGTAAAAGTAATGGTTGACGACCAATCTCCGGTAGAGTACGACCAAGTATTATTTTTAATTGACCCTGCATAGTAGTAAACTTACATTTCAGGTTACTTTTCAAAAAACCAAACCGATATGTTTCAAAAAATACTAATAGCCAATAGAGGCGAAATAGCCCTTAGAGTAATAAGAACATGCAAAGAAATGGGAATAAAAACTGTGGCGGTTTACTCCACTGCCGATAAAGACAGTTTGCACGTTAAATTTGCAGATGAAGCCGTATGCATAGGTGCTCCTAAAGGAGCAGACTCGTACTTAAACATTAATAATTTAATGGCAGCAGCAGAAATTACCAATGCCGATGCCATACACCCGGGATACGGATTTTTAGCAGAAAATGCTTCTTTTGCCAGAATTTGCGAAGATGTAGGCATTAAATTTATTGGGCCTACAGCCGAAATGATTTCTAAAATGGGCGATAAAGTAACCGCTAAAGAAACAATGATAGCCGCAGGAGTTCCCGTTATTCCCGGCTCTGACGGCTTGCTTAAAGATTTAAAAGCTGCCGAAAAAGCTGCCGAAAAAATAGGCTACCCCGTTATTTTAAAAGCTACTGCCGGTGGCGGTGGCAAGGGAATGAGAATAGTGCACAGCGTAGAAACTTTAGAAAACGCTTGGAACTCAGCTAAACAAGAAGCAAAAGCGGCATTCTCTAATGACGGTATGTATATGGAAAAATTTATTGTAGAACCTCACCATATTGAAATTCAAATAGCCGGAGATAAAAGAGGTGCAGCGTGCCATTTATCTGAAAGAGATTGCTCAGTACAAAGAAGACACCAAAAACTAATAGAAGAAGCTCCCTCTGCTTTTGTTGACGATAAATTAAGAAAAAAAATGGGCGAAGCAGCCATTAAAGCCGCTAAAGCCATTAATTATGAAGGAATGGGCACGGTAGAATTTTTGGTAGATAAGTACAAAAATTTCTACTTTATGGAAATGAATACTCGTATTCAAGTAGAACATCCTGTTACTGAAGAAATAATGCAAGTAGATTTAATTAAAGAACAAATTAAAATAGCTGCTGGCGAGAAAATTGTTGGAGATGCTTATCTGCCCGAAGGAAATTTTGCTATGGAATGCCGAATAAATGCAGAAAATCCTTTAAAAAACTTTCAGCCTACACCCGGAACGATAACAGCTTTTCACACACCTAAAGGCTATGGCGTAAGAGTAGATACCCACGTGTATGCCGGCTACAAAGTGCCACCTTACTACGATAGTATGATAGCAAAAGTAATATGCAGAGGAAAAAGCCGAGCAGAAGTTATAGCCCGAATGAAAAGAGCTTTAAAAGAATTTATTGTAGAAGGAATAGAAACAACTATCCCTTTGCACTTAGCACTTTTAGAAAATGAAGAATTTATTTCCGGAAATTACGACACGGGAATAATGGAACGCTTTGATTATAACAGCATTCAAGCATCTAATGCTCACTAATGTAAAATTAAAATAGATTAAACTATTTTGAATTAACATTTGGCACAACTTTTATACTTTTTAAAATAAACCGAGCTATTAGTACGGTGTAAATAATATAATAAACGGCACATATAGCAAAAGCTAAGTTAGAATCTAAATAACCAAATTTGTAAACAGCCACTAAAAAAGCTAAAATCATTAAGTTTTTTAGTCCAAAAAAACCTAAGTAAACACTGGTCATTTTTGCCCACTTTAGCTGTTTTGTAATCATAAAAAATAGATTTAAAACAATATAAATGGCTAAATACAAACAAGAAATAAAAAAACTTAACTCGCCTAATTTTATACTGTAAAATAAATAAAGCGGCAAACTTACCACCAAATTTAAAATAATATACGCTAAGTAAATTGGGTTTTTAAGCGTATTCACTTTTTAATAAATTCTTTAAGCACAATATACAAACTGGCTACTACAAACAATAAACTACATATAGCTGTAAATATTTTTTGAGTGCCAAATTTATTATCTAAATACATACCTAAAAACAAGCCAATAAGTATGGTGGCAAGCATTTGAAAAGCTATACCCGAATATCTTAAATACTTATTCGCATCATCTTTAGACGGCAACTTGTCCTTGAGATTTTTCACTAATATTGTTCAGTTTATTAACCTTTCCCATGGTAACTTTTCCGTTAAAAGAAGCTCCTTCTTCCACCACAATTTTATCCGTTAGTATATTTCCCACTATAACTGATTTACTTTTAATAATAAGTAAGCGAGTTATTTCAACATTGCCTTCTATTTTTCCTTCAACAGTAGCATCTGTACAAAACAAGTTGCCATTTATAACACCTGTTTCTCCTACCACTAATTTTCCCTTAGCAGAAACAGAGCCTTCTAATACGCCATCTATTCTAATGTTTCCTTCGGTTTTTATATCTCCCGTTATTGTTGTTCCTTTTCTAAAAGTATTTGTAGAAAAATCTGTGCTGTTAGTTAAATCTTTTTTCTTTTCGCCAAACATGTTATTTTGTTTTTTAGTTTATAGACTTAAAATTAATAAAATCTTGTGGATTTTTTGGTTTTCCGTTCTGCCAAATTTCAAAATGCAAGTGCGGACCGTCAGTTAATTCGCCCGAATTGCCTACAATAGCAATAGCATCTTGCTTTTTTACATAAGTTCCTACTTTTTTAAGCAATTCTTTATTGTGCTTATAAAATGTAATTGCATTATTTCTATGCTGTATTGCCAGCACATTTCCCGTTTCAGGATTCCATTCCGATAAAACAACCACTCCATCTTCTGCCGCTTTAACTACATCTCCCGCCACTGTTGCCAAATCAACACCAAAATGCTCACTTTTACTATCAAATTCAGATAACAAAGTACCATTACTTATAGGCGATATAAATTTTAAAGGAAAATAATTAGGCTGAACATTTTTTGAAGAAGTTTCTACACTTAACAACTCTATTTCGTCTTTCAACTCTTCTCTAAACTCCTTTTCTATATCATTAGTCAAAGCCAAATTAATATCCTGCTTTTCCGCATGAGAAAAAGTATCGGAATAAGTAAAAGAAGAGTCAAATTTCCCGTCTAAAGCTTGCTGTAAATTTTTTAACCAATAATTTCTTTTATCTATCTGGCTTTCAAGAGAATCTGTCAATAATTCTACTTTTATCAACTCCGACCTTACATCTAAAGAGCCCACGCCAGGCATCATAAATTTTAAAGGTGTAAAAGCAATAATTAAAATTACCACTATTATGTTAAACAAAACAAATAAACTGCCTAATATAAACAAGTTAAGTCTTGATAATCGCAAGCTCGCTTTTTGCTCATAAGTTTCTTCATTTAGCACCACCAGCCTATACTTGTTCCTTAATTTCTCAAAAAAAGATTGGTTTGCTTTATTATTATTATCTTTAGCCATAAATTATTTAGCAATAATAACCCATTTTTAACGCTTAAAATAATATTTTTGTGTTTAATGAGTTATTACAAAGTTAACAAAGAAAAGAAAATCAAATTGAAGAATTACATCTCTATATATTTAATCTTGTTTTTTTTCATGTTTTTAACTTCTTGTGCCAAGCATAATGCACCTATTGCAAAACAAACTTATCACGATTTAACCAGTCATTACAATGGTTATTTTAATGCAAAGGAAAATTATAATACACAGTTAAAAAACTTAGCAGAAAACAGAAAAGACAATTACGACCAAATTTTATCTATATCTCCTTATGGCAATATCAAAGATATTAGTGCTCAAAACGATGCTCTTAATGTTACCATAGAAAAAGCAAGGTTGGTTATTCAAACACACCAAGAAAGAGAAAAAGGGAAAAATTATAAAAAAAATGATGACAACTCAGTAAGTAACTGGGCAGATGATGCTTTTTTAATAATTGGGCAATCATACTATTACCAAGGGCAAATGGACTCTGCCATTAGCTGTTTTAGATACATAACTTCAAATTTTAACGATGGCGTAGATGCCCGAAGTAAAAAGAAAATAAAAAAGCAGAAAAACAGCAAAAAATTAAAAGCTAAAGCTAAAAAAATAGAGAAAAAGCAAATAGAAGCTCTTAAAAAAGGCAAAGACATAAGACCTAAGAAAAAACTAACGGTACACGAACCTGCCAATAGTGAAGCTATGGTATGGCTGGCTAAAGCATATATTGAAAATGACCAACTTACAGAAGCACAGTCTGTTTTAACATTTATAGAAGCAGATAAAAATTTTATAAAAAATTACGATAGAGATGTAGCTCAAACAAAAGCCGATTTACAGCTAAAACTAAACAGCTACGATAGAGCCATAGAAGACATAGAAAAAGCCATTTCTTATAAAAAGAAACAAAGCAAAAATGCCAGAATGCAATTTATTTCTGCTCAGCTTTACGAAGCACAAAATAAAAGTGATAGAGCCGCAGAATTATACAAAAAATCAATAAAAGGCAATAACAATTTTGAAATGATATTTTATGCACAGCTTAAACTAATTCAAATGAATAGGAAAGCTGACAATGTAGATAAAGCTACCAAAAGATTAATAGCTAAAATGCTGAGAGATAATAAAAACAGAGATTTTTATGACCAGCTTTATTATGAAAAAGCTTTAATTGCACTTCAAGATGATGAAAGAGAAGATGCTGAAAAATATTTAAAAAAATCTATTGAAGTTTCTACTAATAACGATAAACAAAAAGCAAAATCTATAGTTCAGTTAGCCGATATTTATTACGATGAAGAAAACTACAAAGGAGCTCAAATGTATTACGACAGTTCTTTAACATATATAGATAGTAGTTTTACTAATTATGGAACCGTGCAAAGCAGAGCCTCTGTGCTAACAGAATTAATAGAATATTTGAATACCATTAGCTTAAACGACAGCTTATTGGCTCTTTCAAAACTAAGCAATAAAGAGTTAGAAGCATTGTTATACAAAAAAGCCGTTGACGAAGTAGATAGACAAATTAAAGAAGAAAAAGAGCAAAAGGATAACAATTTGCAAGCAGCCAACAGTAGTGGCAAAAACAATAAAGGCAGTTGGTATTTTTATAGTAGTTCAAGCAGAACAAACGGCTACAAAAAATTTAAGCAAGTGTGGGGCGATATAACTTTAGAAGACAATTGGAGAAGAAGCAATAAAAGTTCAGATGCCGAATTTGCCGATGGCGATAAAGACAATGGAGATGAATACATGAGCAGAATAAACGCCACTTATGAAGCCATGCTGGAGGCTGTTCCTAATAGTGAAGAAGAAAAAACAGAATTAAAAAATAATATTATTGATGCTTATTACGGATCGGGAGTTTTATATAAAGTTGATTTAGACAACATACCTAAAAGTATAGAAATGTTTGAAAAACTAAACAACTTATATGCTTCCAATAAATATAAAGCAGAAGCATACTACTTTTTGTACACACTATATACCGATAGCGACAAAAAATCTAAAGCTAATGATGCAAAAAGTATCATTTTAGGCGAATTTCCTAACAGTAAATATGCCAGCTTAATTAAAAACCCTAATAAATATAACGAAAAGGAAATAGAAGATTATTACGATAATCTATACACTTTATATACTAAAGAGCAGTACGACCAAGTAATAACAAAAGTAGATGAAGCAAAAACTAAATTTGAAAACAACCCTATTCAAGCTAAATATGATTTAATAAAAGCACTATCAATAGGAGGAAAAAAACAGTTAGAAGAATTTAAAGCTTCATTAAGTTATGTAGTTAATGAACACAAAAATACCGAAGAAGAGAAAAAAGCTACAGAAATATTAGCTTATCTTAATGGGCAAAATCCTGTGTTAGATAATAATCCTTCGCCTACAAACACCATAAACACACCTGTTAATAATGGAGGAAAAAATACTTTATCAAAAGACAAAATAGACAAGATAAAAACTCCTGAAAAAATAGATGAAAAATCTCGTGATGGTTTGAAAATTAACATAGGTAAAAAAGAGTTTAACATTGGAGGAAAAAATAAAGTTGACTCCAAAGACACTAAAAAAGAAGGCGAATAAAAATTTGACCAAACTGAAAATATGGCTTCTACAAAAACTAAAAGCAATAAAATGATAAGAACTATTTGGTTAGCATTCTTATTTCTAATTATTTTTATAGCAATCTTTTTTTGGGGAATATCAAAAGGCTTACTTGGCGAAATGCCCACTTTTGATGAAATAGAAAACCCCAATAGCGATTTAGCTACAGAAATTTATTCGTCAGATTCTGATGTGCCCATTGGTAAATATTATAGCAAAAACAGGTCTAATGCCAAGTTTGAAGAACTTCCTCAAAACTTAATAGATGCGTTAATTGCTACTGAAGATGTGCGTTTTTATAAACATTCCGGTATAGATATGAAACGTACATTCTCTTCAGTATTTTTCTTAGGAAAAAGAGGTGGAGGTAGTACAATTACTCAACAATTGGCGAGAAATCTTTTTCATGATGTTGATAGGTCAAGCTCAATTAAAAGAATATTTCAAAAACTAAAAGAGTATGTAATGTCTGTAATGTTAGAACGGACATATACTAAAGAGGAAATACTTACCATGTATTTAAACACAGTAGATTTTATACATAATTCTTTTGGTATAAAATCGGCAGCTAAAACATACTTTAATAAAAATGTAAGCGATTTAACCACCAACGAAAGTGCAACTTTAATTGGCATGCTTAAAGGTCCATTCGTCTTTAATCCTGTTTCAAATCCAGAAAAAGCTTTAAACAGAAAGAAAACAGTTATAGACCAAATGTACAAATATGGGTTTATAGACCAAGCGGCAAAAGATACATTAAGAGATAAAGAAATAGTTACAGATTTTAAAGCTACAAATCATATAAATGGCATAGCACCACATTTTAGAGAACAATTAAGAATGTGGTTAAAAGATTGGGCTACTAACAAAATAAACCCGAGCACAGGAAAACCATATAATATTTATAAAGATGGATTAAAAGTTTATACTACTATAAACGGAAAAATGCAAACCTATGCCGAAGAAGCCGTAGCAGAGCATTTAACAGAATGGCAAGATATGTTTTTTAAACATTGGAAAGGCAAAGACCCATGGGAGTATTACGATAAATATGACAGAGCCAACACCGCTCCTAAGCAAGAAGATTTGCTAATAGAAAATGTTACTAAAATATTTATGCAAAAAGACACTTTAAGTAAAGAAGAAGCACTTAAAGTAATAAATACACCAAGAGAAATGACTTTATGGAGTCATCATGGCAATATAGATACCGTACTTAGCCCCTTAGATTCCGTAAAATATTACAAAATGATTTTACAGACAGGTTTGCTGGCTGTAGATCCCAATACGGGTTATGTAAAAGCGTGGGTAGGTGGTGCTAATTTTGAGCAAAACCAATTTGACCATGTAAATATTAATACAAAAAGGCAAGTGGGTTCAACATTTAAACCACTTATTTATATTTTAGCCATAAAAGAAGTGGGTTATTCTCCATGTTTTAAAGTACCGGATGCACCTATTTGTTTTGACCCCGATGACCCAAAATGGCCTATTTTAAAAAAATATTGTCCAAAAAACTCAGATGGCAGTTCAGACGGAATGATGGCAATAAAAGACGGACTTGCGGCATCTAAAAATCAAGTAACAGCATATTTAATGCACGAGTTAAATGCTAATGCCGTGGTTAATTTTGCCCATAATTTAGGTATAGAAAGCGAAATACCTCCCTACCCTTCCATTTGCTTAGGAGTAGCCGATATTTCTGTATATGAAATGATACACGCTTACTCCACTTTTGCCAATGGAGGCGGAAACAGCATAGAACCTATCTTTGTTACAAGAATAGAAGACAGCCATGGCAATATTATTGAAGAATTTTATCCGCATAAAAAACAAGCTTTAGACGAACAGTCTGCATACATTATTACTCAAATGCTGAGAAATGTAGTGGACGGAAGTCCGTCTTATGCTACAGGTGCAAGAGTGCGTTTTAAGTACAATATCCCCCGAACATTGCAAATAGCCGGAAAAACAGGAACAACACAAAACAACTCTGATGGTTGGTTTATGGGCTACACACCGGAGCTTCTTGCCGGTGTTTGGGTGGGCAATGACGATAAATTTGTACGTTTTAGAAGCACATCTTTAGGACAAGGAGCCAGCACAGCACTACCTATATGGGCTAAATTTATTAAAAAAGTTTATGCCGATACTTCATTGCATTACAACATTAATGCTTCATTTGAAAAACCTACAGAAAAACTTTACGTAGAGCTTGATTGTACAAAGTTTGAAAATGAACACGGAAGTGAAGGACATACGCCAGAAATGAATAACTTCTTTGAGCAATAAAAAAAACCATAGTGGTTTAACTGATATTCTGCTTACTATACCCGAAAAACCGGGTGTATATAGGTTTTATTCTTCAAACAGTGATATACTTTATATAGGCAAAGCTAAAAATCTTAAAAAAAGAGTTAACTCTTATTTTACAAAATCTCACGATAGTTTTAGATTGCGTTTTATGGTTTCGCAAATTAGAAACATACAATTTACAGTAGTAGAAAACGAAAAAGATGCATTACTATTAGAACGCAATTTAATTAACAATGAAAAACCTAAGTACAATATCCAATTTAGAGATGATAAATCTTATCCTTCTATTGCTATAAAAAATGAACCGTTCCCTCGTGTATTCTTTACAAGAAAAAAAATAGATGACGGAAGCGAATATTTTGGTCCTTACACATCAGTTTTTTATGCCCGAAAAGCCTTTGAAACGATAACTAAACTATTTCCACTTAGAACTTGCAGTTTAAATTTAACAAAAAAAAATATTGAAAATAAAAAGTTTAAAGTTTGTTTAGAATATCATATTGAAAACTGTTTAGGTCCATGCGAGGGATACCAAAGTGAGGAGGAATATCTGAACAACATAGAGCAAATTAGAAATATTTTGCAAGGAAAATCATCAGTAGCTATAAGTTATTTAGAGGAAAAACAAAAAGAATTTGAAGATAATTTGGCGTACGAAAAAGCTCACGATTATCAAAAAAGAATAGAAACACTGCAAGATTATAAGCGGAAAAACAACATAGTGGACTCAAGTATAAATCATGTAGATGCCTACCACATATTATCTGTTGAAGAACGCAGTTTTATAACTTATTTAAAAATAAGAAATGGAGCTATTGTAAGCACTTTTAATTTTCAATTAAAGCACAAACTTGACGAAAACGATGCTCAACTGCTACAAAGTTTAATAGAAAAGCACAGAAGCGAAAGAACAGAAAATGAAAATGCTCCTGAAGTTATTGTTCCTATTGATATTGATATTGTTGATGTTAAAATAACTGTTCCAAAAAGTGGCGATAAACTGAAAATTTTAGAGATAGCATTTAGAAATTTAATATCTCAAAAGCAGCATTATTTTGATATTAAAGAAAAACAAGCAAAAAAAGAAAGCAATGTAGAACGCATACTTTTACAAATGCAAAAAGATTTAAGACTAACAGAAAAGCCCATACACATTGAGTGCTTTGATAATTCAAACATACAAGGCACTAATCCTGTGGCATCAATGGTTGTATTTAAAAACGCTAAGCCTTCAAAAAAAGATTATAGGCATTTTAAAATAAAAACTGTAGAAGGTCCAAATGATTTTGCCAGCATGGAAGAAGTGGTGTATAGAAGGTATAGTCGCCTTATTAAAGAAGAAAAAGAATTACCTAATTTAGTTATTGTAGATGGAGGCAAAGGTCAACTAAGTTCGGCTTTAAAAAGTCTTGAAAAATTAAATTTAATAGGTAAGCTTCCTATTATAGGCATAGCTAAAAGATTAGAAGAAATATATTATCCGGGCGATAGTTTACCTTTGTATATCAATAAAAAAAGTGAATCATTAAAAGTTATTCAACACTTAAGAAACGAAGCACATCGTTTTGCTATAACTTTTCATAGAGATTTAAGAAGTAAATCATTTATTCAATCTGAATTAGACCAAATAAAAGGCATAGGCGATAGTACTAAAGAAAAACTTTTAAAAGAGTATGGTTCCACAAAAAAAATAAAGCGAGCTTCTTTAGAAGAACTCGCTTTATTTATAGGTAAATCAAAAGCTAATTTGATTTACAATTATTTTAATGATTAATATGACCACAAATCATGCTCAAAATTAAATAACTCATCTTTAATTCTATCAGACTCAAATAAAGCATCTAATCCTGTAGCATATTCTTGAATAACTCTATCATAAACATTAGATTCTTTAGTTATATAGCTATCAAATAAACGAGCTTCAAAAATATCTTCCCAACTTAATCTTATAGCATCATTTCCTGTATTATAAGCTTCGTATTTAGAAATAATAGGTCTTAACTGTGGATAATAAACCCAGTACATTGTTTCATCTCCTAAGTAATTTCCATCACTACTATATGATTCTATTACTGGAGCAATACCTAAAATTCTAACTTGGAAAGTTGAAGTTTCTTCGTCAAAAAACCAATCTTCTTTAATTTTGTATTTAATAACCTTTTGTGGGTCAAATTCATTTACTTGAACAATTTCCTCTTGTTGTAAAGTTATAGGGTTAATACGCGAAATAGTATCTACACTATTGCCTATCATACCTACTTTCTCTACCGCCAAAGTATCTAAAAATTGATCAGCATTAAGAACCGACATATCATAAACTGTTAACTCCCCGCTAGCCGCAGCACTATGAATAATATCTATTAGAGGCATTTGAGGATAAGAGAAAATTAAATTCATTTTTTCTCTAACATCAATAGTTCTCCAAATTCTTTTTGTCCAAAAAACATCAGCTTCTCTGATATCATCGTATTCTATTATGCCTTTTTCCGATGTATTTTTCTTTTCATACACACCGTCTATCACAGGATCTTGTGCTTTTACGAATCCTATCGCAAAAAGGGCAACAAAGAAGATTGAAAATAATTTTTTCATAGTTAACATTTTATGTAATTATAACGTTCTTATTATACTTTAAATTGTCTATTAAAATACTTGGAAAGACATACTAGGTATTTTTCTAGTTTTTCCGTCTGGTCCTTTTACTTTAATATTATCAAATACCATCAAATCATTAGGTTTAGCTCTATCTATAAGATTATTAACTGTTCCACTATACATTGGTCCACTATTTCCTCTTGCCGGTAATAAGTCACCACCAGAAGTTAAATAGAAATCATAGCTCTCTACTGTAAAACGTGCTTCAAAGTCAAAATCTTTTAATAAAGGAACTATACCACCTTTAGCTTTAATAGTACCTTTTTGACCTTTACCGTTTAAGGTTAATGCCTCATCTCCACCTAATGTTGGTATTGGATCCGGAATAAATTTAACTCTAAATTCCATAGAGCCACCAGTATTAGCACCTGCTGCATTTTTACCACTAACTGAAATATTAGCTTTACCTGCTGAAGTTGGTCTTGCCACAAACTTTCCATTTCCTTGGTTACTTAATGTACCATTATTAATAGATGCAGAAACCGTACCCGGCTTAGCATCACCCACAGTTATTGACAACGGGTTATCAACACCTATGTATAATACGTTCATTTTAGTAGGAGAAATAGACAAACCTGCCGGAGGAGCTACTTCATAATCTGCTGTAAACGGATAGTTGTCAAATTTACCTTCTTGTCCTGGTTTAGGTATTTGAATAACTCCAGAATAAGAGTGAGAACCAACACCTGCTGAACCTGTATAATTTGCCATACCACCACTCATTTCTAATTCTTGTGGATTTGAAACCGGTAAATCTTTCTCTCCATTTCCAACGTAAGGTTTATAATTTCCTGCTGAATCTGTTTCAAATTTGCTCATGTCTAATTTACCTAAGTAAACTTTACCATTTAGGTTTGAACTTGAAGCTGCTAAGAAAATTTTAGCGTCATATTTACCTCCAGAAGGAAGGTAGCTTGATTCTGCCATTACTTGAGCTGCTAATTTGTCAATTTTAACTTGAACCGCACCTACTCTACTTAATAAAAACTCATTAATTGAAGCTTGTGCATTTACAGCATCATTTTTAATTTTATCTAAAATTGTAACTGTAGCACCAATTGGAACATGATAAAAGTTTTTATATTCCCATATTCTTTTTGGATTTCCTACAGGAAGTTCTTCATTATCATTTGCTTCTAATGTTAAGTTATTTTCAAAATTAGCTTTTTCTTGAGGAGCAACTTTTTCAACTATAGCTAATAATGCTACACGGGTATCATTGATTTTTTGTTTCAAATCTTTACCTTTGGTACCCTCAGCTAAAATTCTAGATGAACCATCATAATCGTCTGGTTTGTTAGGCAAATCACCTTGACCAAATTCTGTAGCACCATTTTTATAACCTCCACTTTCCATGGTTACTTCATGCTTAACTTGATCTATAAATTGTATTAGGTTAGCAATTTCAGAATTTACATCTTTAGAACTAGCTAATAGAGGTCCGGCAACATCCGGATTCTTTTCAGCTTCTTTAGCTAAAGCTTCATCAATTAATCTAACTTTATCTTCTACCGCAGAGGTAGAGTTGTTGATACCTTCTTGAACTGTTCTAAACGCTTCAAGAATTTCCGCTGACACATTCAATGCTAACATAGCTGTTAGTACCAAATACATCATGTTTATCATTTTCTGTCTTGGACTTAGTTTACCACCTGCCATTTTTTATTTCTTTTTAAAGTTTATAAATAAGGTTTTAAAGTTATTATGCTTTCATAGCCGATAGCATATTGCCATAAACTTTATTTAAAGAAGATAAATTACTTTGTAAATCACTCATTTGAGATTGTACTGCACCTGTAGATTCACTAATAGATTTAATAGAATCTAAAGTATTAGCTAATCCATCAGCTGAAGCTAAAGCAGATTCATAAGCGTTTTTAACTTTACCTAAAGCACCTGCTGCTGCTTTTGCATTAGAAGCATATTCTTCTGTAGCTAATGAAGCTGAACTTAAATCTCCCATTTTAGAAACATTATCACTTAACTTACCTAAGTTAGTTCCTAATCTAGAAATCATTTCTTGCTCTACATTAGCCTTAGCTAACATATCGTCAAGATTTTGAGTTAAAGAACCTTTAGAACCACTTCCTGTAGAAAGTCCACTAAATTCTTCATCTTCTTCTACTAATTCAGGGTGTACATTTTCCCAATGATATTCTGTTGGTACAGGTACAAATGCTTGTACTAAGAATATAAGTGCTTCTGTTCCTAAACCGAACATCAACATAACGTTAGCACCTGGTAAGTGCAAAATTTTAAATAATGCTCCAACAATTACTACCGCTGCACCTACACTGTAGAATACATTTAAAATAGTTTGTCCTTTTTTTGATGAAAGAAAATTTCCGTTTGCCATTTTTGTAATTTTTTTTTTAGTTTAAACAATAGTTTTTAGTGTTATCAATATTTCCGTTTATACATGACAACAATAAGTTTGATATAAATAATTTATTTTGATTAATTTGAATTATCTCTGTAATCTCTACCTAAATATGTAGATACACATCTGAAACCAATATAACTTTTAGACACATTTGAATAATCCCAGTGTCTTGTTCCTGTTTGAATATAGTATCCTATATCTTTCCATGAACCACCTCTTAACACTTTTCTCATTTTAGCTTCAGGATCTCCATCTTGAACATCATATCTAATATCTGGGTTCAAGTCGTGAACAAAGTTGTATGAATTTTCATAGTAAGCAGATGAAGTCCATTCAGCTACGTTTCCTGCCATGTTATATAATCCGAAATCATTTGGCCAGTATGCGTCTGCTCTAACTGTGTATAATCCACCATCTTCTGGATAGTTTCCTCTACCTGGCTTAAAGTTAGCTAACAAACAACCTTTGCTGTTTCTAATATAAGGACCACCCCATGGATAAGGAGATTGGTCTTTGCCACCTCTTGCCGCATATTCCCACTCATGTTCTGTTGGTAATCTAAAGTCATCTATTAAAGGAAGACCTTGACCTTTTTTATAATCATTATAGTAACGAGTTCTCCATGCTGTAAAAGCATTTGCTTGATCCCAATTTACACCTACTACAGGATAGTCATCAAATGCAGGGTGTCCGTAGTAGTTTCTTGCCATTGGCTCATTATAAGAGTATGAAAAATCTCTAATCCATACTAATGTATCCGGATAAATAGGCGTTTCCTCTTTAATTAATAGTTCTTCTCTATCTATGTCTTTTACATCAGCTGCTGTTTGCCAATCAATCCAAACATACTCATAAATAAGTTTTCTCGGGTCAACAGAATTAGGCTTCAATGGGTCACTTGCTGGTAAGTTCATTGAACCTAACATGTCTTTTGTTTCTTGACTTTCCCAATCAATTTCTTGATCCCAATCTATTGATTCTTCTCCTGTTTCATCATTAACTATAACGTGCTCCATTAATTTATGAGCTATTGAATCTCTAACCCAATGCTCAAACTGGCGATACTCGTTATTAGTTATTTCTGTGTCATCCATAAAGAAGCCAACAATTGAAATAGACTTATTTTTTGTTACTAAAGCATGATTAACATCTTGGTCTGAAGGACCTACATGTAAAAATCCCGTAGGAACGTAAATCATACCGTATGGCATCTCGGGCTGCCACCTTGGTCGGTCTAACTCACCTAAAAGTTGACCATTATAGCTACCTCCGCATCCACTTAAAAAGACAATGCTAAGTAGCAAACCTGCTATAAACAACGATTTTGTTTTCATTTCCATTTTTTTCGTAGTTGTTTTAAAGTGTGTAAATATAGAGTTTTTTTTCATAAACAAAAATATATCTGCACGCTAATGTAATTATTTTTTATAAAAATCTAGGATTAAATAAAATATTTTCTTTAGAAATACCTTTAAATCCTTTATTTATATTTAATCTAAAACTCAGTTCATGCGACCCAGTATTAGAGTTATTTAAGTAAGATAAGTTATAATCGTAGCTATATCCTACTTTATATCTATCATTTATATTTAACCCTATTATGCCAAACACTGCGTCATTATTTAATCCATTATATCCTCTAAATCCTGCTCCTATCATTAATTTCTTCCATTCTAACATGGCTTGCAACTGCATTTGCCACTTTAAAAAATCTGTTTTTACATAAAATAAGGGTGTTAAGTTAACACTTTTTAATTTTATAACGTACAAAGTACTTATATTTATTGTACGATTTATAAAAATAATTGTTCCACTTTGTGTTTTACTTATCTTTATTCTTGGAGAATTTATGTTTTGAATGCTTGCTCCTACTTCAAAGTTTTTAATACCATATACTACACCAAAAGAAAATGAAGGTGCTATTCCATTTGAATTTTCGTTTGGCAAATATGCATCATTATGTACTACCATGCCACTTGGGTATGAACCGTCTGGTGCTGTTATTTCATTTCCTTTTAATCCTAACTGCACAAAACCTACTGATGCACCTATAGATAACTTATGTTTGTTTTGTAATGGATGATATGCTGCAGATAGTTCTAATTGAGAATATCTTTGCAGACCTATTTTATCATTTAAAAATCTAAATCCTAAACCTAACTTGGGCGTTGCCACCGGCATACCAAAGGCTGCCTGCTGAGAATACATGGCTTTAGTACCCAATCCTACATATAAACTTCTGTGAGCTACTACGGCATCTATTTGTGAATTATAACCTGTATAAGCTGTATTATTGTATAGCCTATATTGATTTAATTGTGTAAACTGTATCCACTGCTGCGACTTAACATCGGCAAGTAAAAACAATAATAATATTAGTAAACTGATTCTCAAATTAATAAATATTCAAACCAAAGTTAAAATAGTTTTATTAATTTTTTAGTTTCTATCAAAATAACTTTCTATTACCATAGACATGGACCTATGTTGTTCGGTAGGTGCTTGTAGGTCTAAACGCAAACCTAATTCTTCTATTTTTTCGTGGGTGGTAGAACCATAAGCAGCTATTAAAGTATTGCCCTGCTTATATTTTGGGAAATTATCTAATAATGATTGAACACCTGTTGGACTAAAAAAGACTATCATATCATAATCATTTATTGCCATTTCGCTTAAATCGGCATTAACTGCTCGGTACATTACACTTTCTGTATAGTTAAATTCTTCTTGGCTTAAGTAATTTGCTAATTCATCATTTCGTATGTCTGTACAAGGCACTAAAAACTTTCCTGTGTTTTTGTGTTTTTTTATAAGTCTTTTAAAATCCTCAAAATTGCCATTTGAAAAGAATACTTTTCTTTTTCTATATTGTATATATTTTTGAAGATATAAAGCTATAGCTTCTGAAACACAAAAGTATTTTGTTTCTTGCGATATGGTGGCTCGCATTTCTTCCATCATTTTAAAATAAAAATCCATTGAATTTCTACTTGTAAATATAACCGCAGGAAATGTGTTTAAATCTACCCTTTGCTTTCTAAATTCTTTATTGGTAACACTTACTATTTCTATAAAAGGAACAAACTCAATTTTTAATTTATGTTTTTCAGCTATAGTGAAGTAATGCGACCGTGGATGAGGCTCTGGCTGAGAAACTAAAATTTTAGAAATTTTGCTCATAATTGATATTATCGGTAGTGTTTGTTTTTTCTATTTATTCAAAAATATGCTTATGAGTATTATAAACGGCATTATTTTGAATGTGCAAAGATAAATAAAAAAATGCAAATTAAATACCTTTGCCTTTTCTGTTATTAACAAGTAGTAGGCTCTCACTAATCTTAACACACTTAAAAGCACTATTGAAATACAAAAAATGTATGCTGTAATTTTTTGAATATTGTGCACATCTACATTAGCCACAAAGTACAACACTACTAATACGGAAAGCATTACTACATGAAAACTTAAAAAACTATTTTGTATTAATTGCATAACATTGGCTTGCGAAAAAAATAAGAAAATGTAATTGCTTATTATATCGTATAAAACAAGTAGTGCTACAAATAAAAAAATGTACCACAGACTTTGGCTGGGCAAAATATTGTTTTTAATAAATAATACGGAAAACAATATTAAAACCAAGGTTATTAAAACTAAAGGTATAAAGTTTGAATTTTTTTTGCTTCGCAAATATTGATGATTAAAATTAAAATCATACAAAGACTTAAATGAAGATGTAAACAGCTCTTTATACCAAGTGGCAAACCATGCAAAAAACAGAACAAGTATAAGTGCTTGTGTTATTTTATTTACGCCTTCATTTTGCCTATAAGTAGAAATTTTAGAAGTATGATTTTCTATTTTATTGGGATTAAAAAATATTAATTCCGGCAATGAATCATATAATAGTACTATGCTATCGTTTTGCAAACTGTCTATTTCTACATTGCTATTTTGTGCAAAAGTAAATGTAGAAAAAACGAAAAATAATAAGGTAAAAAGTATTTTCATTAAAATAAACTTACAAACCCAAAATGAATTTTGCCATTTCTAAACTGTATTTTATTGTTCAAATTTTTTCCTAAAGCATAGCTTAAATTAAAAATACCTGCTTTTGTTTCTACAGCCACTCCTACCCCAAAACCTATAGGCACATCTACATATCCTGCACCATATCTTTCATCTTCTACCAGTGCTATATCTGAAAACATATTAAAAAATGAATTTTTTGAAAGTAAAAATCTTATTTCGGTGGTAAAGATACTATAATAAGGTGTATAAATGGCTTCTTCATCAAAGCCTCTTAAATGTCGGTAGCCACCTATTCTAAATTTTTCGTTAGTCAATACATTTTTAGCTATATAAAATGCACTTTCATTTCTTAGCAAAAATGCCCATCTTTTTCGCAGCGGTATAAATCCACTTACTGAAAATCCTAAAGTATAATTTACTTTATTTAATTTTAGCGAATCATATTGGTTTCTTAATGGCTTGCCATCATAAGCTATTAAATTGGCTACACTTTGGTTTACTTTTATTTTATTTATGCCCACTTGCCCATATATATCTATGTCATATCCTTTTCGGGGATTTAGTACATAATCTAATTTTTGAAGCTCTAATGATAAACCATACTGATTGTTTCTTATATCTAAAACTGCGGGCAAAAGTCCTGTAGATTTAATTTCGCTTGTATCGGCATTAAGTATGTTAGACGTTTTATTTTTATAAAACATTTTTAAGCGATTAAAACCTCCAAACTGATACATAACGCCAACTTCCGGTTTTATATCTACAAAAATAGAGTCGTTTTTGTACAAATTAAATTTGCTGTAAATACCTAAAGGTAAATTAATAAAATAAGGATAAGAAAGTTCTATATCTAAATTTTGGGTGCGGGGTTTTACTTGCCTAAACTCTGCAAAAAGCTCCTCTCCTACACCAAATTGATTTTGCAAATGCAGTTTTCCCTCTCCGGTTATGGTTACTTTTTTGCCATTAGTTAGCTGGTTATTGGGCAATACGCCCAAAATTAAATTAAACTGATTGCTTTTTTGTTTTCTTAAATACAAATGTACATCTACATATCCGGGTTTGAAATACAATTTTGACGGTTCAGTTTCTGACAAATAAGGAAGTTGATTAATTTTTTTAGAAATATTATTAATCTTTTTCTGGCTAAAAATATCGTCTTTCATTATTCCTAAATACCGTTGCATAAATTTTGATTTTGTTTTAGTTTCGCCATGAACCACTACAGAATCTATAATTATACTATCATGCTTATTTACAAATACTTTTGCCGAAAAACTATTGTTTTTATCTATTGCTATTTCATCTAAATATACTTGTGCAAATGCCCAGCCATTATTTTCATATTCTTTTAAAATACTAACTTGAAAGGCTACAATATCTTCAAGTTTCGGATTTTTAAGCACTTTACTTTTATGTTTTTTCCAAAATTTAGTTTTTATATTACCATTTTGTATGCCGCTAATTTCAAATTTACTGCCCACAAAAACATGAGCTGTGTATGCTAATGAATCTTTAACTAAAGTGTCTAAAGATGCTGTGGCATAGCCCAAATTTCTCAATTTATAAACAAGTTCAGCACACTCATCTTCAACGCTTTGTGCTGTTTTATGCATTTCTTTTACTTTATACTTAAATTGTGGCACAGTATCTACCCACTCTACATTTAAGGTATAATTTTGCTGCGAAAAAGCAAACATAAAAACCAAGCTAAAACAATATGTAAGAATTTTTTTCAACTATGTATTTAAACTCTCTACTTTAAAATTTATTTCCAAAAGTACGTAATGAAGTTTTTTAACTTTTAATTTTGCTTTTGTTTTTTTAATCTAATTCATTGGCAGGCATTTATATTCACATACCTTTTTGTAAGCAAGCATGCAACTATTGCAATTTTTACTTTAGCACTTCTAATTTTTTTCAAGAAGATTTTTTGAAAGCTATTATCAAAGAAATTGAACTTCAAAAAGATTATTTATTAAACCAAAAAATTAATAGCGTTTATTTTGGTGGTGGTACGCCTTCTATTTTGCCAAGTGAATATTTAAACAAAATTCTAAATAAAATAAATAGCCATTTTAGTGTAGAAAATAATGCAGAAATAACTTTAGAAGCCAACCCCGATGATTTAACTTTAGACAAACTTAAAGAATTAAAACAAATAGGAATAAACAGACTTAGCATAGGTATTCAGTCTTTTTTTGATGAAGATTTAAAACTAATGAACAGAGCTCACACAGCAAAAGAAGCTACTAACTGCCTAAAAAATGCCGAGGATGTGGGTTTTAAAAATTTAAGTGTAGATTTAATTTATGGTATTCCCAACCAAAACAGTAGCAATTGGCAGCAAAATTTACAACAAATAAAACGTTTTAATATTAATCATTTATCGTGTTATGCACTTACCGTAGAAGAAAAAACACCGCTTTATTTTTTAATTAGAAAAGGGAAAATAAAAAATATTAGTGATAAGCAATCGCTAAATGATTTTACTTATCTACAAAACTGGGCAACGGAAAATAATTGGCAACACTACGAAATTTCTAACCTAAGCAAAAACAATAATTTCTCTTTGCACAACACTTCTTATTGGCAAAATAAGAATTATTTGGGTTTAGGACCTGCGGCACATTCTTACAACGGACGCACAAGGCAATGGAATATAGCAAATATTAAAAAGTATATTGATGCTTTAAAAAACAATACTATTCTATTTGAAAAAGAGGAACTAAGCGAAAAAGAAAAGTATAACGAATATATAATGACTTCTTTAAGAATCCAATGGGGTGTTAACTTAAATGAATTAAAGGCAAAATTTTCAGATTTTGAGCTTAGTTTTAATGAAAATTTAGCTAAAATAAATCCTGAATGGTTAAATATTGAAGAAGATAAAATTAGCATTAGCAAAAAAGGAATGTTTTATACCGATGGTATTGCAGCCGAGTTTTTTGAGGTGTGATTAAACTGATTTTAAGCTATTTGTAAATACTCATTTTCAATTTTTACTTTAAAATTTATATCGGCTTTTAAAGCTTTAAAAACTTTTAAAATTGTGTCAATAGTTGCACTATTTGCACTACTTTCTAATTTTGAAATTTGAGACTTTCGCACCCCCACAAGTATGCCTAATTGCTCTTGTGTTAAATTTCGCTCTTTTCTTGCAGTTTTAATCATCTTGCCCAAAACATCCATACGAAGTTCATATTCATAATCATCTCGTTCTTTTGTTCCAACTTTACCTATATATTTATCTTTCATTTCGGCAAGCGAATATGATTTCATTCCCTTCTTTTTCATCTTATTTATGGCTTTTCTTTTTAAAATATTCTTGTCTAATTTTTTCCGCTTTATCAATTTCCTTTTGAGGAATTTTCTGATCTTTTTTCACAAATCCGTGAGTTGCTAAAACAAGTGTTTGAGTTGAATCTGTTTTATCCCAAAAAGCTAATAATCTGTTTTGATTTCCCATATATCTACTTCTAAATTCCCAAATCTCATTTTTTAGTTTTTTAAAAAGCTTGGGGTCGTTAGTTTGCTCAGCTAAATCAATGTTATAAAAAATCTTTTTTATTGATTTTCTATCAAGCTTAGCTATAAACCTTTCCGCTTCTTCTAAAAATTCTGTTTTAAAAAATCTCACTACGCCATACAAAGATAATTAAAAGTTTCTAAATATTGAAACCTTTAAATGAGAAAGATTAGCAAATATTCCTTATACTTTTAAAATTTTAAAACTTTATCAATACTTTTACACTACTATGAAAACAAGCATAACATTTGGAAACAAAACCTACCATACAGATTTAAGCAAAGGCATAAACATAAGTTTCAGTTTACAAAACACACCTAATTTGCCCAAAGCGTTTTATGCTCCCAATTTTAATATTGAGCCTGTTCGTACTGATACTTTTGTAGGTAGCACTGATGAAGGAGGAATTTTAAATTTCAAAAATATATTTGTTAACCCTCACGGCAATGGCACGCATACAGAATGTGTAGGACACATAAGTAAAGAACCTTTCTTTATAAAAGATTGCCTAAAAAATAGTTTTCATTTAGCTCAATTAATAACTATTAAACCTAAAGAAATAGACGCAGATAAAATAATTACTTTAGAACAACTGCAAAACCTGAGTATAGATACAAATGCTAAAGCTATAATTATACGCACGCTACCTAATAAAATTGAAGATAAAAAACGAGATTGGAGTGGCACAAACCCACCATATATTCATTATAAAGCTATGGAATATTTAGTAGAAAAAGGAATAGAACATTTTTTAATAGACCTACCCAGCGTAGATAGAGAAGAAGATGAAGGCAAGCTACTGGCTCACAAAGCTTTTTGGAACTACCCAAGCAAGGCAATAAGAAAAAACTGCACTATAACAGAAATGGTTTTTGTACCAAATGAAATTAATGACGGTTTATATTTTATAAATATTCAAACAATACCTGTGGCAATGGATGCCAGCCCAAGTAGTGTTTTTGTTTATGAGGTTTTGTAATAATTCTACGTTTAATTTTATATTTTGAGAATAATTTACTAATTTGTGCAAAACGGTTAATATAGATATATGCCATACTTGCAACAAATAATATGACTATCCGTAAAGATACCTATGAAGTATTTTACATTAACTTTTCTTTAATAGAAAAGTTACAAAAGAATCGCACTAAGTTTTCAGCGACCCATTATAACCTCAACTCCTAAAAATCAAAAACTCATCACTCCGTTCTTCAAACAGTTTAATTTTTTACGGAGTTTTCGGTTAATGGGTGCCCCGCTTACAAACTTAAGGTGCACTTTTACCTGACCTTAATCAAAAATACGTTAAGAAATGGTGTAAAACAGACATCCACAATGAATGAAATTATAAAACAGTAAACAGACAAATTAGTATGCTCCCACGAGTGAAAATACTTTAGGAAAACTAAAATTGAGCATACATTAATTTGTCATCGTCTGTTTTATAGCATTTTAGTATTTTTGATTACAGTCTTGACCTTTGGTTACCTTTGTGTCAAGACAAAGGTAAAAAGGATACAAACTGTAACTAAAATTACTTAAACGTCCCAAGATGCTATCTTAAAGCATAAATTATTGGTATAAAAACGGATAGTCGCAACAAATAACATAGATTTATTTAAACAAAAATGGAATGAGTATTTTAACAATTAAAAAATCTAACAACGCAAAAAATGTTTCATTTACAGATACTAAAATGATTATTTTTTTAGAAGACGGTAGAGAACTTTCTGTTCCATTAGAATGGTTTTCCTCTCTCAGAAATGCTTCTTTAGCTCAATTAGAAAATTGGAGATTTATAGGAAATGGAGAAGGAATACATTGGGAAGAACTTGATGAAGATATTTTGGTTGAAAATTTATTAGATTAAATTTATACCGACACAAAATAGATTAGACTATTTTGTGTTAACAAAGATTGGTATAATTTCCAAATTATCTCATTACCTTATTTCTTCACTTTATTTCCAATAATTATTAGCCGCAGCTACTGTTTGAAAATTTACAGCCACTACTTGCGATGCCGCAGTTAAGCTATCGGCATTATTGGCATAGTTGGGTCTCAACTCATGTAGTTTTTCTACATCGGGTTGAGTGTATTTTACGCCCATTCTTGATAATTTAATAGCTAATTCAAAACCTTCTTGAGGTGTAGCCGTTTGCAGAGATTTCAACCAAATATCCATACTGATTACGTTTAAAAATTTTGATAAAAAACAAAGATAATTAAATAAAAGATAAGAATATCTTTTATTGTAGTTGAAATTATCTCATTACCACATTAACTAAAACCCGTAACCTTTCTGCTTATAAGCAAATTCAGCTACTTTTCTGCGTTCGTCTTTTACATTTATGTTGTAACGTTTTGTTAGCAGTCCCAATAAATATCTGTTGGTAGATTTGCTGAAACCTGTGGCGTAAGCGTCTATAATTTCATTTCCTGCTTTACGCACTATTTCTAAAGCATCGTACAAATATACTTTAAGCATACTTTCTATAGCTTCAATTTTATCTTGGCTTACCAGCTTATTTTCTTTTAGCTTTAAATACCGCATATACATAGCTTCTGCTAAATATCCTTCTGCTAAAATTCTTGATAAATTCATTACAATTTCTTGCTCATCTACCAATTTTTTGCCTAAAGTTTTGCCCGCATCTGCCGATAATAATAAGAAAGCAGCCTTTAAATTGGCTATCATTTTTGTTTCATTAGCTTCGCTAAAAGGCATAGCGTTTGACAATAGTAAACTTGGTATTTTTTTGCCTGCTGTTACTAAATTTATTTCTTTAGTTTTTAAGTGTCTTTTTGTTAATTCTGCCACAGAAAGCATACGGTTTATTTCGTTAGTGCCTTCGTAAATTCGGGTAATTCGGTTATCTCTAAAGCCCATTTCTATACCACTTTCTACACTGTAGCCCATGCCACCAAATATTTGTATGGTTTCGTCCAGCACAAAATTGGTATTTTCCGATGATTTTACTTTTAAAATTGAACATTCTACCGCAAATTCTCTTAAAGCTTCCACTTTGGCTTCGCTTTCTGTTTTTCCACCGGCTTTAAGTTCTTCTGTTTTTAAGTCAATATTTCTACCTACTTGATACACAGCCGATTCGCAAGCAAAAGTGTTGACCATCATAGTGGCAATTTTATCTTTAATAACGCCAAAATTGGCTATTTCTGTATCAAATTGTTTGCGTTCTAAAGCATATCCTACAGCCTTATTTATGGCAAATTTGCTTCCTCCTGTAGTGCCTGCCGCTAATTTTATTCTACCGGAGTTTAATATGTTTAAAGCTATTTTAAATCCGTCTTGTCTTTTGCCTAATAAATTTTCTTTGGGTACAGGGCAATCGTTAAAAAATACCTGAACAGTAGAAGAACCTTTTATACCCATTTTCTTTTCTTCTGCTCCAAGTGTTATTCCTCCAAAAGCTTTTTCTACAATGAAAGCACTTAATTTTTCATCATTATCTATTTTGGCAAAAACAATAAATAAATCGGCAAATCCACCGTTGGTAATCCACATTTTTTGTCCGTTAAGCATATAATGTGTGCCGGCTTCATTTAGCACGGCTTTAGTTTTGCCTGAGTTAGCATCGCTGCCTGCACCGGGTTCTGTTAAACAATAAGATGCTTTTAATTGTGCAGAAGCTACACCTGGCAAATATTTGTCTTTTTGTTCTTCAGTGCCGTAATAAACTATTGGCAATGAGCCTATTGAAGTTTGAGCTCCTATGGTTGTAGCAAAAGAAAAACCTTGTGCTGTAGCTTCGGAAAAAATTAATCCGGTGTTAAAATCTAAATTTATTCCACCTCTTTTTTCGCTTATAGCTACACCGCACAAACCCAATTCGGCAGATTTTTCTAATATTCTTTCTACTTCTTTTCTATCATTTTCATCAGTAGCATAAAGCTCTTTTCCTCTTTTGGTCATTGGTTCTTGTATTTCTTGTACACAAAAATCAATAATCATTTTTTTAATCATTTTTTGTTCTTCAGTAAATTCTTCCGGAACAAAAGCTTCTTTGTAATTACCTGCTTTTTCTATAAATGAGCAACCTTTTACCATAATTATATTCTTATTTTAGGCAAAGATAAATAAAATAATGCAATGCTTGCATTGTATTTTTAATGAGCTAAAATAATTTTATCTATTATCTTTGATTTGCTGAAAAATAAATTTAGACATATAATTGCTTTGCTGCTATTGGTAGGTATGTTAATGCCTTCATTGCTTTTTATTTTCTCATACAATATACAACAGAAGAAAATAAAAAGAGAAGTAAAAAAGATGATGATAGCCGGTATTCCATTAAAAGAACTGGTTCATTTTCAGTTTGATATGAATGATGCAGCGTTTCAAAAATTAGAATGGGAACACAGTAGAGAGTTTGAGTATAATCATAAAATGTATGATATAGTTAAAGCCGATACAGTAGGAAATTTGGTTACGTATATCTGTTTTCCAGATAAACAAGAAACAGCTTTAAATGCAAAATTCAGAAAGCATTTAAACGATTTTTATGCTAATAATGCCGACCAAGAAAATAGCAATAAAAGGCTAAATAATTTTATCAACGGTTTTTATTGTAGTCATATTTCCTTTATTTATCAATGCTACCCTAATATTCATTTGGAAAAAATAGGGTTTTATGCTCAAAAATTATCTTTAGTTTATTTAGATATAGAAGGTCCTCCACCTCGTTTTTCGTAAATTATTTTTTGATATAGAATGTGTCTTTTTCATAGGCACAAATTATTTATTAATACCAAAATAAAATTTATGAAAAATATAATGGTGTGGTTTGCTGTACTATGTAGTATAGTTATGGCAAACGCACAAACAATAACAATAAAAAACAATGCAAACGAGCCATTGGAAATGGCAACGGTTTCCAGTCATACGCCTAATTTAAGCGTAACTACCAATAAAAACGGTAAAGCAGATATTTCGGCTTTTAAAGGAGTAGAAAAAATAGAAGTGCGTATGCTTGGCTATGAAACAATAAGGACTTCATACACTAAGCTTAGTGCTAAAAACTTCAATTTGCAGTTAAATGAATCGGCTTTTAATTTGCAAAGTGTAGTGGTAAGTGCTTCTAAATGGGAGCAAGACATTAGAGATGTTCCCGTTAAAATTGAGAAAATTGACATGAAAGAAGTTGCTTTGCAAAATCCACAAACAGCTGCAGATATGTTGGCTACAAGCGGTAAAGTATTTATTCAAAAAAGCCAGCAAGGTGGCGGTAGCCCTATGATTAGAGGTTTTGCTACCAATAGGCTTATTTATACGGTGGACGGTGTGAGAATGAATACGGCTATTTTTAGAGGAGGAAACATTCAAAATGTTATCAATTTAGATAATTTCTCTACAGAAAGTTTAGAAGTGCTTTTTGGGCCCGGTTCTGTTATGTACGGTAGCGATGCCATAGGTGGTGTTATGGCTTTTAAAACACTAACGCCACAATTAAGTACAGATGATAAACCAAATGTAAATGGGAGTGCTTTATTTCGTTTTGCTTCTGCTAATACTGAAAAAACAGGACATTTTGATGTAAATGTAGGTTTTAAAAAATGGGCTATGCTTACCAGTATTTCTTATTCAGATTTTGACGATTTACGACAAGGAAGCAAAGGCCCGGATGAGTATGTTAAGCCCTATCATGTAGAAAGAATAGACAGCCAAGATGTGGTGGTAACGCAAAAAGATAAACTGCTACAAGTGCCTACGGCATATTCTCAGTTTAATATTATGCAAAAAGTGCGTTATAAGCCTACGGAATATGTAGATATTCAATATGGTTTTCATTATTCTGCTACATCTTCTTATGGTAGATATGATAGACATAACCGTATGCGTAATGGTTTACCACGCTATGCCGAGTGGGATTATGGCCCTCAAAAATGGATGATGAATATGTTATCTATTGAATATAGCAAAGCAACGGTTGCTTTTGATAAGGTGGCGTTTCGTTTTGCCCATCAGTTGTTTGAAGAAAGCCGTATAGACCGTTCTTTAAATAAAGATGATAGAACTACAAATGCCGAGAAGGTAAATGCTTACTCTGTAAACTTAGATTTAGTGAAAAAAATAAAAGAGAAAAACACCTTATTTTATGGTGTGGAGTATGTTTATGACAAAGTAAAATCTACAGGAGAAATAACAGACATAAGCACCAATGAAACAGTGGCAGGTCCTGCAAGGTATCCGCAGTCAAGCTGGCAAAGTGTAGGTTTGTACATAACTGATGAATACAGAGTATTGCCTAAATTAACTTTAACAGCGGGTTTGAGATACAATCATGTTATCATTGATTCAAAATTTGATACCAGCTTTTATTCCTTTCCTTTTACAGAAGCTAAAATTAGTAAAGGAGCATTGTCGGGTAGTTTAGGTTTGGCATATAAACCCATGTCAGATTTTGTTATCCATGCCAATTTTGGAACAGGATTTAGAGCTCCAAATGTTGATGATATAGGCAAAGTGTTTGATTCAGAACCGGGTGCTGTTACCGTGCCTAATCCAGGTTTGAAACCGGAATATGCTTATAATGTTGATTTGGGTTTAACCAAAATTTTTGCCGATAGAGTAAAAATTGACATTACAGGATATTACACCCGATTAAAAAATGCAATGGTTCGTAGAGATTTTACGCTTAATGGCGAAGATAGTATTATGTACCAAGGCACATTAAGTCAAGTGCAAGCTATACAAAATGCGGCTAAAGCCTATGTTTGGGGTATTCAAGCTGGTATAGAAGTGAAATTGCCTTTAAATTTCTATGTTTCTTCCGATGTTAATATTCAAAAAGGAAAAGAAGAATTAGATAATGGCGATTTAAGTCCGCTACGTCATGCAGCACCATGGTTTGGTGTTTCGCGTTTAAAGTATAAATACAAAGGTTTGTTGTTGGAGTTAAATGCACAGTATTCAGGCGGTTTGTTTAACGACCAACTGGCAATGGAGGAAAGAGGCAAAACAGAAATTTATGCTATAGATGATGTGGGGCGTGCTTATTCTCCGGGGTGGTACACCTTAAATTTTAAAGGAAGCTACCAAGTTAACAAGTATTTTATGATAAGTGCAGGTATAGAAAACCTAACAGATATAAGATACCGTACTTATAGTTCCGGTGTTTCTGCTCCGGGTAGAAATTTTATTATTACTGCTAAAACTATGTTTTAGGATAATACAAAACCAAAGTTCCGAACTTTCTAAAAGTTCGGAACTTTTTTATTAGCATCACCCCTTGGGCTTTTGCTATACTGCAAATCCTTAAAGTATATTTTATCAAACAACTTATCTAGGCCATCTTTGATAAACTCCAATTCATCTGGAATTTTATCTAAACTGATAACCGAGCTCAATGCTGGATAAAACCTGCGAGCTACTATGGGTGTATTTTGTTGTGGCATTTTGTTTTATGTTTCTTTAAATGATTTGGTTTTAACTCTTAATAAAATCATACCACATTTGCAATATATCCCTGAAATCTTGCGTAGGTATTACTATTTCAGGGCTATTACTATCATATATATATATACCACTTGGTGATACAATAGCCGACCCAAAATGACCACCAATATTGTCATCTGGAGTACTTCCACCAGATAAATAAAGATCACATAAAGCTATTCCATCAAGTAATATATCTTCATCTTCTCCTATTCTCATTAAAAACGTTGATAATTCAGGATGTCCATTAGTTATTAAAAAAGTATGTCTACTACCATTTCTTTTATAAAAGTTAAGATTATATTGTTGTAATAATTGATAATTCATAAGTTAAATTTTACATTTGGATAAAAAGACCTATGGTTGCCATTTGGGTCAAAGATTAGCATTTTTTCCGTTTAGGGTCTCTCATAGAGGACTCTAAACCACACTTAAATTTACAAAATTGTTGCGTGAGACACGCACCATGGCGTAAAGATAAATGGCAAAAAAATGATACCAATTAGTATTACACTCGTGCCACAACTCCAAGTCGTGGCACGAGTACTTTTAAAACCGAAGTTCGGAATTTTTCTTTGAAATTAATAATGCCTATCTAACACATACCAGCTAAAGGCACGTAGGTTTAGTTTCACCATAGAATCTCTTACCATAGGGTCTAAAATTCTCCAAGCGTTATTTAAAATGGTTTGGGCTTCTTCTACACAATCGTCAAGTGCATTTACTTTATCTAATAAGTCAACAGCTTCTTTTATTAAAGCTATATCACTCGTTTTTGCCTGAATGATTTCCCAAAGTCTTTGTCTATCCTTTTTTTCTAATTTAGACATAGCTTTGGCAACGGGATAAGTAATTTTTCCTGCGGTTATATCTTCGCCTTTGGTTTTTAAACCATCTTTAAAACCTCTTAAATTTAAGGTGTCATCTATTATTTGAAAAGAAATTCCTAATGCTTCATAATAATCTCCTAAACCTTTAATTTGTTCTTCTGTTCCTTTGCCTAAAATAACGCCTATTTGTGCTAAATAGCTTGCCGGAGCGGCAGATTTTAAACGGTGTATGCCTATTATTCTATTTTGTAGTAAATCTCCTTTGCCATTTTCTACCACATCGTCCATCATATAGTCAAGTCCGTGTATATCCATAGCTTGCCCTGAGTGAGCGGCACGTAAAGCTTCAAAATATAAATTGTAAATACGCAACTTTTTATCATCTTCAAGTTCATCAGCTTGATAAATAACTATTTGACCAATAAAATAACACGCACTACCTGCGTTAATTGCAATGGCTTCATTATACATTTTATGACAGCTCGGGCCACCTCTTCTTACATCAGATTTATCTTCTACATCATCTACTATTAATGAACCTACGTGCATAAGCTCTGGCAAAGCCAGCCAATCTATAGCTCGTTGAGAATTGCCACCCACTATATCGCAACACGCCAAAGCGGCATAGCTTCGCCAAGATTTTCCTCCTCTATCTATAATACTTCTTATCGGTTCAATTAATGCTTTTGAATATTGTTCATTATCAATATACTCGGCATAATGAACTTGGTCTTTTTTAGAAATTAACTCAGTTAATTTTTCATTATCAGGGTTTTTAGGTAGAATTTTCTTTACCGATTTTATCGTTTCACGGCTTACTATTTTAAAAAATTCTTCAAGGTTAGTTGAACTTTCAAAGCCACTGCGTTCTACAAAACCAGGACCCTCAATTTTTTCTCCTTTTATAGAACCTTTTACCTTTACACTGCCCTCCCAAAATGCCGGTTTTGAAATAACAGTAGCAAACTCTTGATGAGGAAAATCGGCTTCTGCTTCAATATATAAATCCAATTCTGGGGCTTCTAAAATCCAATCGGTAGGGTAATCGTTAAAAGTTCGGGTACTTGTCCAAACTTCCTTGGTTTTTGGATAGAGCTTAAAATTATTAATTTGAGTTCTATTGCCTTCTTTATCTATAAAAATTAAGTAAGAACCACAACCATCTTTTGTTTTATTATCTATTAAATCATAAGCGGTAAATTCACAGCCGTTTGTTAGCTGAGATGAAATCCAGTTCCAAGCCACATCTTTGCTTATCCCAAGTTCGCTTTTATCTTGTTCTTCTTCTTTTCTGTGGCAACCAAATTCGTGGTCGTACCAAGCAGATTGGTTTTTAAATTCATATTTTTCTCCTTTAATAGTAAAACTACCGGAAGCATCATTTCGCGGAATAAAATAATAGAACATATCTTCTGCCGAAACACCAAAAACTACTCCATTTTCTCCGTGTCTTGTTACCGGTTTTTTAGGTGTAAAATCCATTTTAAAAGATAAATCATGCTCATCATCATTAAGGACTAAAGAATAGGAATTTTCATTGTTTTTAATAAAAATATTATCATCAAATTTTAGATGTAATTTATCTAAGTTTACAATAATTTTTTGCTGAAATAATCTATCGGGATAAGGAACATTACCTTTTTCTAACATTTCAATAGCCGCTTTTCGTATGCGTTCATCTTTTACTATTTCTCCTTTTCTAAGTCTTTCTAATCCTATTTCGGGAGCTTTTTGGTCTATGAGAGAATTAGCATAGTATTTTTTCTCATCTTTATCTATTATTGCCCAAGTTATAGAATGAGCATAATTGGCTTTTTTGGTTTCCTCATTGTAGCTTACAAATTTCCTAAAGAAAGAAGCAAAAACAGAAAAGTTTCTGCCTGTTATAGTGGTAATATGACTGTTAATGTACCACCATTCTGTTGTAGAACTATTGTGCGGTAAGTCATGTACATTCAAATCAATATTGCCTTCAAGAGGCCAATCTTTAGGTCTTGTAAAGTTTTGATGAAGAGTTTTCAAAGTTTTAGTTTTAAAAAGAGTTTCCGAATATACAGTTATAAGTCATTAATTTAAAAGCAATGCAGGAAATAAATGTTTTTTTAAGAAAAAATAATGACTATCCGTATATTTACCATCAAACCTAATCTTAATTTGAAAAAGATATTAATCCTGTTAGTTATTTGCTCTATTGCATTTTTGTTTGCTCAAACTGGCGAAATAGTGGAAAACGCAAGCATAGCAGAAACAGAAACTGTTAGTGAAATTATTCCTTTTAGTTATAATAGTGCTACAAATAAATTGATTTATCAAGCTGAAGGAGTTTACAAAGAATTTCCGGGTTGGTTTTCATTACTGCCACCTCTTGTTGCTATTATTTTGGCATTGGCTTTTAAAGAAGTTCATATAGCATTAATAGCAGGAATTTTTATAGGCGTTTTTACTATTAACGGACTTCAAATAAAGGAAATAGTACCAACTTTGATGCACATAATAGATACCTATATTCCTCAGTCAATAGCGTGGGTAAGCGATGGAGAATTGCAAACAGGGCATTTGTCTATTATACTGTTTTCTGTATTAATAGGCGGTATGGTTCATGTTATTTCAGAAAATGGCGGTATGCAAGGTATTGTAGAAAAAGTTTCTAAACTTTCAACATCTGCCAGAAGAACACAATTAGCTACGGTATTAATGGGATGTTTGATTTTTTTTGATGATTATGCCAATACTTTAGTGGTAGGAAATACCATGCGACCTTTGACAGATAAATTTAAAATTTCAAGAGAAAAATTAGCCTACATAGTAGATAGTACCGCTGCACCTGTTGCCGCTATTGCTTTTATAACTACTTGGATAGGTTTTCAGCTTACCGAAATAGAAAAAGGCATACACGGGCAAAATTTAATAGAAATAAACGAAAGTGCTTATGGATTATTTTTAGGTTCGTTGAAATATGCTTTTTATCCCATTTTTACTTTGTTTTTTATATTAATATTAATATACACTAAAAAGGATTTTGGTGCTATGCTAAAAGCAGAACAAAAAGCACTAAACGAAGATTTTTCGGCTCAGAAAAAAGAAGAAAAAAAATATGTTTCGCATTGGCTAAATGCCGCTATTCCTATTTTAACCTTAATAGGGACAGTAATAGCAGGATTAATTATAACAGGAAGTAGCCCTGAAATTGTACAAAATTCAACTTCGTTTGTTGCTATGCTAAGAGATATATTGTCTAATGCCGATTCTTATGTAGCATTACTTTGGGCATCTTTTTTAGCCTGTATAGTGGCGGTGGTACTTACCATTGTTCAGCGTAGAACTAATGTGCAAGATAGCGTAGGTTTTATGATAGAAGGTTTTAAATCTATGGTGCCGGCTGTTGTTATTTTAATTTTAGCTTGGACATTAGCACTGGTTATAGAACATTTGCACACGGCTACTTATATTTCTTCCTTAATTCCTCAGCAGTTTAATATGCTGTGGTTGCCCACTATATTTTTTATTTTTTCGGCTCTTATATCTTTTGCCACAGGCTCAAGCTGGAACACTATGGCGGTAATGTACCCTATTTGTTTGCCTATCATTATAAAATTGGGCGTTGAATTAGACGGCACAGAACACATAGAGTTAATGATGCCTGTTATTTTAAATACTATTTCGGTTATTTTGGCGGCTTCTGTTTTTGGCGACCATTGTTCCCCTATTTCAGATACTACTATTTTAAGTTCTCTGTCCTCTGGTTGCGACCATATAAGCCATGTAAACACACAATTACCTTATGCTTTAACGGTGGGTATAGTTAGTTTGCTTTGTGGAGGCGTTTTATTTGCATTGGGCGTGCCTTGGTATTTACTTTATGCTATAGGTTTTGCTATTATTATAGGCGTTGTAGCATTTTGGGGGAGAAAAGTAGAGAGTTAATAATAGTTATACCGTTATAAAATTCAAAATAGTCTAAACTATTTTGAATCAACAATTGGTGTTAAGGATGTTAATTTTCATAGCGATTAGTATAAAAAAGCTCAAATATCTATATTTACTTAGCTTTACATTACCAAATTGTTAAGTAAAACTGTAACTTAACCCACTTAACCACTTAACTCATTTAATAATGAACAAATATTTTATACTATTTTTCATAGTATCTGCTACCTTTTTTTCTTGCAAAAAAGAAGCAAACAAAACTGTAGGCGAAGAAATTTTTGACAAAAACGCTCCCGATTCTTTAAAAATAAACCAGTTGCAATATTTAGGCAGCCACAACAGCTACAGAATGCAAATGGATGAAAAGGTTTATGACTTTTTAGTGGCAAATTCAGGTTCTTTACCCAGCGATTACAATCCTTTAGAACTTGATTATGAACATGTATCTTTAACTGAGCAAATGACAAAATATGGTGTAAGACAATTAGAATTAGACCTATTTTTAGACTATAATGGCGGAAAATTTTCTAATAGACGGCTTCCCGAAATTTTAGGCGAAGACGGCAACGCTAATGTAGAAGAACTAAACCAACCGGGAATAAAAATATTACACATTCCGGATGTTGATTTTAACACACATAATTATACACTCAAAAGTGCATTGCAAGAAATAAAAACTTGGTCGGAAAAATACCCCGAGCATATACCTGTTTTTATACTATTAGAGCTAAGCGAAACCAGCATAGCCGGTTCGTTGCCAGGTTTAGGTTTTACAGAAGTAGAACCTTGGAATAATGCTCAAGCACTCCAAACACTTGAAAATGAAATTTTAGATGTTTTTTCTACTACCAATATTATAACACCCGATGATGTGAGAGGCAACTATGCAACTTTAAACGAAGCTGTATTGGCAGGAAACTGGCCAACTATTGGAGAAAGTAGAGGGAAAGTAATGTTTTTATTTGATAAAACTAATATTAGAAACACATACATACAAGGTCATCCCAATTTAGAAGATAGAGTTATTTTTACCAATAGCTACGAAAATGAATCAGATGCGGCATTTATAAAAATTAATAACCCTTTAACTAACTTAAACAGAATAAAAGATTTATCGGACAAAGGATATTTAATAAGAACACGGGCTGACGAAGGAACTTGGCAAGCACGCAATAACGATTATTCAAACTGGAATACAGCTTTAGAAAGCGGAGCTCACTTAATTTCTACCGATTATTATAAAGCTGACGACCGTGCCGGAGATGGCACGTGGAGTGGCTACTACGTAGGTTTTAATAATGGACTATATCAAATAAATCCTCAAACTACAGATTAGCGAACTCCCATTTTTTTGTTTAGCAAACTTTCTATATTTCCATCCATTTTTAAGGTTTCAGTACCTCCCCAAAAATATTTATTGGAAAAATCTTCAATTTTAGAAGGAATGGTATTGTAGTCAGAGTTTTTTCGGTAAAACTGAGCTCTATCATAGTTTCTAAGCACCTTGAAATTGTTGATTAAATTGCCATTTAAAGAAACTTTATCTCTTCTTGATATATTTCCTGCACCATTAAATCCGCCCTCATTTATTACCCAAAAATCTCCATATTTTACATATTTAGCAGAAAATGAAAGTGCTTTAACACTAACGGTATAACCACCCAACTTCATCAATAATCTAAATCTAAGAGGTATTAATTTTTGAAAATCTATACCCTCCGGGCTTAAATGTACATCTATTTCTACAATAGCCAAACTTGCTGTATCTATATATACCGTACCTTTAAATAAAGTTTTTTTAATGCCTTCTGCTTGGTCAAAAGTAATAATGTGCATTACCACACCATTTTTAATAGCCATACCGGCATAATTAAACACATAATTTTTATCATTGTTTTTGCCCAGCACACTATTTTTATCACTTCTTAAATCTTCTAAATCAGGATTAAAGCCCAAAACAATTTGAGAAGATTGCTCAATATCTAAACTATCGTCTTCTATGTTTTTAGATACTATTTTACCTAAATCTCTATACGGTGTTAAATCTATAAATCCTCTTGCTTTTTTTATGGTAGCATTTCGTGGCAAGGCTTTCCTATTAAAGGTATTTAGTATATCATAATGCCCTTCTTCTACAATACTCAGTTCATTATTTGTGGTCAGTGTTTGTCTATAAAAAACCTCCTGTCCTATTGGAACACTGTAGTGGTTTTCAGGTATTTTATCGGCAGCTTCATTTATTAATTTATAAGCATTAATAGGCGTTACTACTACTTCGTTTAGCTGCTCTTCTTTCACTTTTAAATAAATAACATCGCTACGCATTAACTCAACTAAACTTATCGTTTTTTCTTCATAACCTATTATTTTAAAAGTAAATTTATTGTCTTGATTATAATTAGGTATTTCCAACAAAAATTTCCCGTCTTTATCTGTGGTAGTTCCGTTAAAAGTTCCATTTAGAATAACACTGGCAAAAGGAACCGGCTGTTTATTTTCTTCGTTTAATACCGTACCGCCTATTAAAGCTTGTGCAAAGGCTGTACTTATACTTGAAAGCAAACAAAAGATTAGGAGAACGTTTTTCATTTATTTAATTTTGTACAAAAATAGTATTATTAGTTTAATACTTTAATTTCATTACTTGAAATAGCATTTATGTCAAACAAATACCTTATAACAATAATGGGGCCAACAGCTTCGGGAAAAACTTCTTTATCATTAGAATTGGCAAAAAGCTATAAAACAGAAATTATCTCTGCCGATTCTCGCCAGTTTTACAAAGGAATGGATATAGGCACAGCCAAACCCACAGCTAAAGAAATGGACGGAGTGAAACACCATTTTATAGATATTTTAGAGCCAAATACAATGTACAGTGCCGGACAGTTTGAAAAAGATGCTTTAAAAGTATTGGACGAAATATACAAAACTAATGATGTGGCTATAATGGTTGGTGGTTCGGGTTTATACATTAATGCCGTTTTGTTTGGCATTGATCCTTTTCCAGAAATACCCGTGGATATTAGGAAAAAAGTACTACATGATTATAAAGAAAAAGGCATAGAACATTTAAGAAATGAATTAAGAAAACTTGATCCTAAATACTACGTAGATGTAGATTTAGATAACCCAAGAAGATTAATGAGAGCTTTGGAAGTTTGCTACGCCACAGGGCAGCCTTATTCCGATTTTACAAATACCGAAGCTAAAGAACGAAATTTTAAATCTATAAAAATAGCTTACCACTGGGATAGAGAAACGCTTTACGCTAGAATAAATGAACGGGTAGATGAAATGATAGAAAACGGCTTAATAGCCGAATGTCAAAAATTATTGCCTTATAGAAATGAATATGCGTTAGACACTATTGGCTACAGAGAAGTTTTTGATTTTTTAGATGGTAAAACAGATAAAGAAAACATGATTAAGCTCATTAAGCAAAACTCAAGACGCTATGCCAAAAGGCAAATAACGTGGTTTAAAAAAGACAAGGAAATACAATGGTTTTCTCCTGCTGCTAATATTGAAGATTTTATTTTGTTTATAGAACGCCTTAGAGACGAAGAAGATTAATGGATTTTTTCAATAAATACGAATGGCTTCTATTTGATTTTGACAATACTTTAGCCGATTTTACCAACAGTTCAAACAAAGCTTTTAAAGATGTTTTTTCTGATGTTTACACCCAAAATATACACCATTCTTTTCATGAAATTAATAGCAAATATTGGCATTATTTTGAAAAAGGAAAAATAACGGGAGAAGAACTGCACTACGGCAGATTTAAAGAGTTTTTAGAAACTAATAATTTGAACAATTTTTCTGAAACAATAGCGGATAATTATCTTGATGAGCTATTAAACCACTCAATTTGGATAGAAGGAGCAAAAGAAATGATACAAAAGCTGTCTGCTACGCACAATATTGCTATAGTAACCAATGGTTTACAAAAAATTCAACACAAAAGAATTAAAAAATTAGGCATAGATAAATACAACTTTCCCGTTTTTATTTCGGAAGAATTAAACAGCTCAAAACCTAATAATTTATTCTTTGAAAAAGTACATCATGCCATTAATTCTCCTGTTAAAAATAGTGTTTTAGTAATAGGCGACAATCCAAAATCGGACATAAAAGGCGGTAAGCAATTTGGCTACCACACATGCTATTTTCAGTACCATAAAAACAAAAGATGCACTGTGGCAAATTACACTATTAAATCATGGAAAAACAATGCCTAAAATTGGTTTAATATCAGATACACACTCTTATCTTGACAAGGCTGTTTTTGAGTATTTTAAAGATGTAGATGAAATTTGGCATTTAGGCGATGTGGGAGATATTGCTGTTATAAATCAGCTTGAAAAATTTAAACCGCTTAGAGGTGTTTACGGAAATATTGACAGCCAAGAAATAAGAAGTGTTTTTCCATTAGATAATAGGTTTGAATTTGAGGGTTTTGATATTTGGCTTACACATATTGGCGGTTATCCCGGCAGGTATAGTGCCAGAGTGAGAACTATTTTAGAAAAAAATGCTCCTGAAATTTTTATATGTGGACATTCTCATATTTTAAAAGTAATGAGAGATAAAAAATATAACAATATGCTTTGTATGAACCCCGGTGCTGCCGGAAAACATGGTTTTCATAAAATTAGAACTTTGCTTAGATTTGATATTAAAAATAAAACTTTAGATAACTTAGAAGTGGTAGAATTAGGCAAAAGAGTATAATTGGAATATTTTTTGTGGCTTAAAAAAAGAAATTATTTAATCATTAAAAACAATAAATATGTCAGTTTTAAAAGTATTAGAGCTTATGTCAAGCTCAGAAAAAAGCTGGGAAGAAGCAACTACAAAAGCAGTTTCTAAAGCCAGTGAAACCATTAAAGGAATACAATCTGCTTGGGTTAAAGACCAAAGCGTTGTAGTAAAAGACGGAAATGTAAAAGAGTTTAGAGTAACTTTAAAAGTAACTTTTAAAGTTTCAAGCGAAGCTTAATACTTTTTACAGCTTTTTTTAAAAAACCTCAACTTTAGGGTCTGAGGTTTTTTTATTTTTTATCCAAGCACTATTACTAAATCATCTTGTTGTACCATTTGATTTTCTGCTAAAACAACTTCTAAAACTTTACCCTCATGTGGAGCTACTATGGTACTTTCCATTTTCATAGCTTCAATTAAAAATAAAGGTTGATTTTTAGCAACTTTTTCGCCTGCTTTTACTAAAACTTGCGTAAGTTTTCCCTGCAAAGGAGCACCTATCTCATTATCCCCATTAGCTTTTTTATTACTTATTACTTCTATGTTTAAGCTTTTATCTTGCACTTGAATATGCCTATTTTGACCATTCAACTTAAAATAAACACTTCTGTTTCCATCGGCATCCGGTGCTGTTACGTTTAAGTATTTTACTATAATATTTTTCCCCTCAGATATTTCTATCATTATCTCTTCATTCTGTTTCATGCCATAAAAAAACGTAGGCGTTGGTATTACGCCAACTTCGCCATACGCTACATTAAACTTATGAAAATCGGTATAAACTTTTGGGTATAATTTATAACTTAAAAAATCTAACTCAGTTTTATCTTTTCCAAATTCTTTTTTAAATGCTTTTAATTCTTTTTCAAAATCTACAGGTTCTAAATGCTCATTTGGTCTTTCTGTATAGGGTTTTCTATCTTTTAAAATTATTTTTTGCAAAGCAGAAGGAAAACCGCCATAAGGCTGCCCTAAATCGCCTTTAAAGAAATTTATAACCGAATCGGGAAAGGAAATATCTGCCCCTTTTGTCAAAATATCTTCTTTTGTATATCCATTACTGGTCATAAACATAGCCATATCGCCCACTACTTTGCTTGAAGGTGTTACTTTTATTAATCCCCCAAACATATCATTAGCATCTTTATAATTTTGCTTTATGGTTTCAAATTTATCTTCTATACCAAGCCCTCTTGCTTGCGGACGCAAATTACTATATTGTCCACCTGGTATTTCATTTTCATATACCTGTGCCGTACCTGCTTTCAGTTCAGACTCAAAAGGGTAATAATATTCTCTTACATCTTCCCAGTAATTTGAAAACTCATTCAATTTTGGAATATTAATATCTGTACCTCTTTCATGCTGTTTTAGCATGTTGGCAATAGAGTTAAAATTAGGCTGCGAAGTTAAACCACTCATACTACTTAAAGCCACATCTACCACATCTACACCTGCTTCTACAGCTTTTAAATAAGTAGCAGACTGCACTGAAGAAGTATCGTGTGTATGCAAATGAATAGGAATAGAAATATTTTGCTTTAAAGAAGTAATTAATTTTTCGGCAGCATAAGGCGTTAGCAAGCCAGCCATATCTTTTATGGCTAAAATATGAGCTCCCATATCTTCCAATTCTTTAGCTAAATCAACATAATAATTTAAGTTGAATTTTTGCTTATTTGCATCTAATATATCTCCTGTATAACAGATACAAGCTTCTGCCAAACTGTTGGTTTCTTCTCTAACTGTTTTTATACTTAAAGCCATAGATTTTGTCCAGTTCAGCGAATCAAAAATTCTAAAAATATCCATACCATTTTCAGCAGCTTTTACTATAAAATTTGCTACCAAATTATCGGGATAAGCAGTGTATCCCACAGCATTGCTACTTCTTAAAAGCATTTGAGTGAGTATATTTGGCATAGCTTCTCTAAGCAGTTTAAGCCTCATCCACGGGTCTTCTTTTAAAAAACGCATACACACATCAAAAGTGGCTCCGCCCCATATTTCCATTGAAAAAACTTCAGGGTGATTTTTAGCAAAACTTTCTGCCACAGCCAGCATATCTTTAGTACGCACTCTGGTAGCCAAAAGCGATTGGTGGGCATCTCTAAAAGTGGTATCGGTATATAAAACTTGGTTTTGAGTTTTTATCCAATCAACAAATTTATCTCTCCCCAGTTCTTGCAGTAAGTTTTTTGTTCCTTTAGGGTAATCTTCAAATTTATGGAAAGACGGAACTCTTGGTATTCTAAATTCTTTATTTTCATCTACAAATTTCACATCATTATTGCCATTTACTATTACATCTGCTATATATTTTAATGTTTTAGTGGCTCTATCTCTTTTTTCTGTATAATTAAATAATTCGGGATGATTTTGAATGAAATTTACGGTTTGCTCTCCATTAACAAACACAGGGTGTTGCACTACATTCATCAAAAAAGGAATATTGGTTTTTACGCCTCGTATTCTGTATTCTATTAATGCTCTTGATAATCTTTCTGATGCACCTTTTAGTGTTCTTCCCCATGCCGAAACTTTAACCAGCATACTATCAAAAAATGGAGAAATAGTAACACCTGCATAAGAACTTCCCTCATCTAATCTTATTCCCATTCCCGAGGCACTTCTGTAAGCTATTATGGTTCCATAATCGGGCTGAAAATTATTTTCGGGATCTTCTGTGGTAATTCTACACTGTATAGCAAAGCCCTGGAATGGAACATCTTCTTGATTTTTAATATAAATACTTGGGTGCGTTAATGGCAAACCGCAGGCTATTAAAATTTGAGTTCGTACTATATCTATGCCTGTTACTTCTTCTGTAATGGTATGCTCAACTTGTATTCGGGGATTTACTTCTATAAAGTATATATTTTCCTTTTCGTCAAGCAAAAATTCAACAGTACCGGCATTATAATAATTTACATAATTGCCTATATTTAAGGCATATTTGTATAGTTTTTCTTTAGTTTCTTGTTTTATAGACGGTGCAGGAGCTACTTCCACCACTTTTTGAAATCTACGCTGTACAGAGCAATCTCTTTCATAAAGATGTACCAAATGTCCTTCTTCATCTCCTAATAGTTGAACTTCAATATGCTTAGGATTTGAAATATATTTTTCTAAGAAAATAGTATCTATACCAAAAGCTTTTTTTGCTTCACTTTTAGCTTCCGTAAAGGCTTTTTTAAGTTCTTCATCATTATTAACTACACGCATACCTCTACCGCCACCGCCTGCGGCTGCTTTTACCATTATGGGATAGCCTATTTTTTGAGCTTCTTTTAAAGCCGTATCAGTATTTGAAAGATCTATTTGACTATCTTCAATAACGGGCACATTAACAGCTCTTGCTATCTTTTTAGCGGCCACTTTATCGCCCAGTTGTTCCATGCTTTCTGGCGATGGTCCTATAAATTTAATGCCTGCTTCTCTACATTTTTTAGCAAAAGCTACATTTTCCGATAAAAAACCATACCCCGGATGAATAGCATCAATTTTATTTTGCTTAGCTACGCTAATAATTTCATCTATATCTAAATAAGGCTTTAAAGGTTCTTCATTATTTCCTATTTGATAAGCTTCGTCTGCTTTATATCGGTGCAAAGAATATCTATCTTCAAAGGTGTAAACAGCTACTGTTCTAATTCCAAGTTCTGTAGCTGCTCTAAAAATTCTTATAGCTATTTCGCCTCTATTAGCTACTAAAAGTCTTTTAATTGGTAAATTATTCATCTTGCTCCAAAGGTACAAAATGAAGCATTAAATTAAGCAATAAAAAAGCCATTCCGAAATTCAGAATGGCTTCCCTATTGTTAGCAGTATAAATATATTATTCTACTGATGAAGTATGTTTATTTTTACCAATATTGTAGTTAAAAGTATGAGATACTTTAAACATGGCATAAAAACCTATAGCAGGTGTACCCGGGAAACGTTGGAATTTATAATTTCCAATGTTGTAAAAGTTACCCGATAAAATTGTGTTTTTAGAAAAATTAGGACGGTAAGAAACACTTAAATCAATTAAATTAGCAGCACTAACTTCTCCTACATAAATAGCAGAATTTGCGGGGAAAGCATCTTGCCATCTCCAGTTTATACCTGCACCTAAACCAATATTAGCAATATTAGCTGCTTCTACTGATAATGAAGTTTTGAATTTTGGAGCATTCAATGCTACATATCCATCTGCTGCGCCATCTAAAGCTATTCTATCTTTATTTAAGAAAGAGAACATACCTGAAACAGTTAAATCTGTCTTTTTAATTTTTTGTAAATATGTTGCGCCTATATCTCCACCAAACATACTAACTCTACCTAAATTAAAGTAAGTTAGTACTAGATCAGAATTAACATAATCGCTTTCAGGTGCTAATGTTCCAACTGAAAAATCGTAAATATATCCATTTGAAGTTGGGTCAGAAGGGTCTCCTGCAAGTAAGCCCATAATTTCTTGATATACATTACCATCTCCATTTTGATCTAAATTAATAGAAGCTGAAAGTCCACCAGATAATACATCATTATATGTTAACCCAGGAAGATAATCTTCTTGTAAGTTAGCAGCTATTGTAGTTGCAATTGCGCCAGATAATTGCGTTGGATCAAACTGTACTCTATATGATGCAGGAGTTAATGGACTTGTAAAATTATCAATAATATTGTAGTAAAAATCTGCAGAAACAAAAAACTTATCAGCAATTATACCTTTATAACCTAATTCAAAAGTTTGAGTTACTTCACTTTTAACTGATTCTTTATCAGAAACTGAAGCATAATCAAACTCTTCGTTGGTTATAAAATCATAAACTTTTAAATCAACATTATTAACTGGAGAACTAGCATCTGTTAAACCTGCAGTTAATGCAGTCATTAAACCTTGACCAACAGTTGCTCCTGCCCCTAAAGCTTCTCCTAGTACTGCTCCAATTGATTGTGTAACATCTTGGAATAACAAATAATTTTGAGAATTATCAGCTACATTAAACCAATTACCTCCAGTATTTGTATATGCAGATGGAGCTCTAAATTGGGCATTTCCATCTACACCATAATTATATGAAAAACCAGAAGGATTTCCTAAACCTCTTGCAATAATCCCGTTAGGAATAAATGTATTAGGTAAATCTAATGCAGTTGTTAAAGCAGAAGGTGATGAGAATGCTCGATTATACGTTGCACGTAATGTATGTCTAGTAGTTGGTTTATATACTAAAGCTGCTCGAGGCGAAACCATAAATTCCTTAATTCTATCTTGATAATCACCACGTAAAGCTGCAATTATATCTAATTTTTTAATTGGGTGATATTCCGCTTGCGCATATAATCCATACTGATTTATATTATCATCATCTTCGTATCTTCCATATATTGTTCCATCAGAATTTGGTCTTGTCAATAAGAAATCTACTCCATAAATAAAGTCAAACATTTCTTTTATGTGAGAACTATGCTGCAATTGTATTCCATGAAATTTAGATTTATCTACCAATGTTTGATAATTAAAAGGACCTTCTTGATCGGAAGTTATTTGAGGGATTAAGTAAGTATCACCTGAATTACTAGCATTTAAGAAGTAGTTAAAATACAATTCTTTCCATCTAAATCTTGCTTGACCATAAGCATAACCCCATCCCACACCTTGTGCTGCACCTAAACCAGTTAACTCTAGGTTTGAAGTATTAGCATAACCTGCACTTAAAGTAACATCAATATCTTTTGTTACAGCAAAATCAAATCTTCCGTCAACATTATATTTTCTTAAAAAGAAATCTCTTCCTGCATCTTGTAATCCTCTAGCCGAATCAACTACAAAAGCAGTTCCATCTTTAACAGTTCCAAAATAGTATTTATCTCCCCATGTAGGTTCTCTTGGGTCATAATATTCAAAATCATGACCTTGCATATATCCACCTGATATTTTAAACCCTACTTTATCATTAATTTTTTGAGCATGACGCACACTTGGAGCCCATACACTTCTACTACCTCCTGTAAAACTTATAGTAGTTTCTGCATTATGGTCAGCACTCATAGCTAATGGAGATTTTGTAATTATATGCATTACCCCATTAGAAGCATTAGGACCATACAAAGCAGAACCTGGACCTCTTATAATTTCTATTTTTTCTATATCCTCATTACTACTTGGTAATAATTGAAAAGCATTAACTTTTAATGAAGGTACACGCCCTATTCTATTATCTACCATAGTCAATACTGAACCTGAGAAGATATTATTAAACCCTCTTACAGATACATTTTGAGATACTAAACCTGTTGGCATAACATCTACACCTGGTATTCCTTTTAAGTTATCTGTTGCTGATACTGCAGCTGTGTTTTCAATTTTTTCAGCATTAATTAATGAAACAGAAGCAGGAGCATCAAGCACTCTCTCTTTTCTTTTGGAAGCAGAAATAACTACAGCATCTAAGCCTATTTCATCTACTTCCATTTTAGGATTAATAGCCGTTCCACTGTAAGGAACTTCTTTATCTCTATATCCTACAAATCGGAAAATGATAACCGGATTTTCTTTTGTAAGATTCAATGAAAATTTTCCATCAAAATCTGTGGTAACTCCATTTGTTGTACCTTTTTCAATAACATTAACACCAAACATGGGTTCGTTATTTTCATCTACAACTCTACCTGTTGCAGTTTGTGCAAGTGTAATTCCAGCACATAACATGGCTAGAACAAAAACATAAATTTTCTTCATATTGTCTTTTTTGGTTAAAACAAAACTAAAGAAATTTTTTTAATTATTTTAACAAAAATGAAAGAGAAAGTATTAAAATAAAAAAGGAGTACTAAAAAGCACTCCTTTTCTATTTATTTTATTGATATTTTAATCATTTTGTCCAGCTTTTATGCCCGGATGTGGAGCTGCCGGATTGCTACTTCCTTTATCATTTGGTCCAGCTTGTGTTAAGCTAACTTTTCTTTCTCTATACTGAGCTGCTCTTGAAGTTCCTTCAGCATTAGATTCTCCTTCAAAATTAACGATAAATCTATTTCTGTCTATACCGTAATTTTTATTTAAGTAATCTATAACTGCGTTAACTCTATTCCAAGATAATTGTTCATTATACTTGTCATTATCATCTTTATCAGTCATTCCTGTAGCGTTTATCATCATATCTGGGCAAGAAACCATTTTATCAGCCAATATACTTAAATGAGCATAAAATTCTGGCTTGATATCGTATCTATCTTTATCAAAATGAACAGACGGGAATACAGCATCATCGCATCCACAACATGCTCCACCATTACTATTATCTTCTACTGGAGGTAAAATAGCTACACCTTTTGCATCCACAGGTAATCCTGGTTGAGAGAATGGCTCATCATCTTCATAATCTTTAACCCCATCACCATCACTATCTAAAGCTATACCTTTAGGATTTACAGGAGCACCTTCAGGAGTATTTTCTTCTTGGTCTAATCTATTTGGCACACCATCTTTATCATCATCTTGCAGTAAATCGTTAATAGCTTCTTCTGGATCTGCTTCAGCTAATTTTTGATATGTATAGTGCATAGGATTTAACAGAGTAGTTGATTCTGTTTTCTTTTTACCTATTAATTTGAATGTCAAACCTAAAGTTGTATTGGTGTAGGTGTCATAATCTCTAGTTAAACTTCTAGACCCTCCTCCTGTACCAGTAGAAACAGGCTCTTCCCATCTCATACCATCTACTAAATCATCTCTAGTAAACATCATTCTTGTTTGTAAGTCTAAATTCATAAACCTATTTAAACGGAAAGTCATCCCAAAACCAGCACCAAATACTGGTCTAAAACTATAGCTTCCAATAAAATTTGCATCTTTTGAATTAGGTTGTCCCTCTGCACGAGTTTCATAAACTCCGTTTCTCATAGCATTTAATGCTTTAATAACATCTTTTTTAGATACTCCATCATTATCTACATCTGGCATATTTGCAAGTGAATAATCATAAGGTTGTCCGTTATCATCTAATTGGTCATACCAAGTTTGATATAAAAATCCTCCACCAGTTACAAAGGCATTAAATACAACTTTAGTTCTTTCTTTATGAAAACGTACATTTCCAAAACTAATAACTGCATCTAAAGTAACATCATGAGCTACGGTATGAGAATTATGGAAAATTCTACTACCAACTGCATAATTGTCTCCAAGTTGTCTATCTTTTGTACTATTTATTTGATCAAAAGTTAATGTACTTGCTTTCCAATCTGTATTCCACATCTCCATGAAATCATAATTTAAACGCATAGAAAACATATATGAGAATGGCTTAATAACTGTTACTCCAAAAGTATAACCTGGCACAAAAGGCTTATTCCCTTTAAAAAAGTTTTGACTAACATCTCCATTTACTTGAGAAATACCTCCTCTCAAACCAATTTGCCATGCATTTTTTGGCTTTGCAGGAAAATAGTATTGATTATCCATGTAGGCATCTTGTTGCTTCTTTTTCTTTTTTTGCTGATTAAAGCCTTGCTCTACATCATACAATGGCATTTCAGGTTTAGATACATCACGTCTATCGTCTAACTGATATTTGTCTCCTTCAGGTTCTCCAATGAAAACATCAGCATCATCACCTTTTTTCTTCTTTTTGTCTTTTTTACTTTGCTTTTCTTTCTTTTCTTTCTTAGTTTCTTTGGTATCTGTACCGTCTTGAGCCATTACCCCAGCAACTAACACAAAGCTTAGAAAAATTGTAAATAACTGTTTCATTTTATTTTTAGTTATATTGTTTTCAATAGTTATAAGTGGACAAAACTAAAGTATAATGTTAATAATTACAAATTATCAACACTTTATTTTTTTAAATGCTCCAATAATTATTCCCTCTTATTACGGAGTTTAAATACTCTTTGTTACTAACTGATAATTTTTCTTTCTTTTGTTTAGCCAATTTATTTTCATAAATAACGCCAAACAACTTTGGAAATTTCTCATCAATATCTACAACACTACAAAGAATATTAGCCTTTATTTTATCCTTACTGTCATGAATCCACAAATCGTTATCACTAACATCTGCTCTATTCACAACAATAGGTGTTAATCCATCAAATTTTATGCCTAATTCTTCATTCTCTCCAAAAATTAATGGTTTTTCATCTTCTAAAAATAGTGTATTCCTTTTTTGAAGTGCTTTATCTGTATAGTTTTCAAATGTGCCATCGTTAAAAATATGGCAATTTTGGTAAATTTCTAAAAAGGAAGCCCCTTCGTGATTTTTAGTTTCTATAAGCATATTTTGCAGGTGCTTAGCTTCTCTGTCTATTGACCGAGCCACAAAAGTAGCTCCAGCACCCAACACCAAACTCAATGTATTAAAAGGCTTAGTGTCATTTCCAAAAGGACTGGATTTTGTTATCAAATTTTGTTTTGATGTTGGAGAATATTGCCCTTTTGTTAATCCGTAAATTTCATTATTAAAAAGTAAAACATTTACATCTATATCTCTTCGCAATAAATGTATTAAATGATTTCCACCTATAGATAAAGCATCTCCGTCTCCTGTAACAATCCAAACATCTAAATCCGGTCTTGTCTTTTTAAGCCCTGTAGCTATGGCGGTAGCCCTACCATGAATACTGTGCATTCCGTAGGTGTTCATATAATAAGGAAACCTTGAGGAACAACCTATCCCCGAAATAAAAACTGTTTTATCCGAATTAGCACCCGTTTTAGCCAATACCATTTGGGTTTGTTTCAGTATAGCAAAATCTCCACATCCGGGACACCACCTAATATCTTGGTCGCTTGCAAAATCCTTTGCTGTTAGCTTTTCACTCATCTGCACCTCCTAATCCTATTATTTGCTCTACTTTATCTACTATTTCTTGAGTTTTGAAAGGAACACCTTGTATTTTGTTTAACTTTAAAAACTTATAATTAGTAAAATTAGTTTGAAGCAATTTTATCAATTGCCCCGTATTTAATTCCGGGACTAATATATATTTGTATTTACTAAAATAATCTTCTAAGTTTTGAGGGAAAGGGTTGATAAAATCTATCTGGATATGTCCTACTTTATAAGCATTATTGTTTAATAACTTTGTAGCTGTTTTTATAGCTCCATAAGTATTTCCCCAGCCTACTATTAATAAATCGCCCGCTTCAACGCCACTATTAAGCTCTTGTTTTGGTAATATTTTTTGAACATTAGCAACTTTTTGCTGCCTAATATTGGTCATTAACTGATGATTTTCCGGCACATAACTTACATTTCCTGTATTGTATTCCTTCTCTAAACCACCAATTCTGTGTGTTTTACCTTCTGTGCCCGGCACTACCCAATCTCTAACTAAATTTTCATTTCTTTTATATGGTAAAAAAGTATTTTCATCCTGCTCAATATTTTTTTGCAAATTAATTTCAGGTAAATCTTCTAATTGCTGTATTTTCCATGGCTCACTACCATTAGCTAAATATCCATCGCTTAAAAAAATAACGGGTGTCATATATTCTATGGCTATTTTAGAAGCCCAATAAACCTGCTGAAAACAATTGGAAGGACTATGAGCAGCAATTATAGGTAATGGCGAATCTCCATTTCTTCCGTACATAGCAAAAAGCAAATCTGACTGCTCTGTTTTAGTAGGCATACCCGTTGAAGGCCCTGCTCTTTGTACATCTACTACCACTAAAGGCAGTTCTAACATTAAGGCTAAATTAATTGCCTCAGATTTTAAAGCCAACCCCGGCCCCGAAGTTCCTGTAGTACCCAACGCTCCACCAAAAGATGCTCCTATGGCGGCACTAACAGCGGCTATTTCATCTTCTGCTTGAAAACACGATACGTTTCCGCCCTCTTTTGTGTGTTTAGACAGCTCATGCAAAATATCTGAAGCTGGTGTAATAGGATAGCTTCCGTAAAACAAAGGTAAATTTGCATTTGCTGCGGCAGCCATCAGTCCATACGCTGTAGCTTGATTGCCCATTATATTTCTATATACACCTTTTTCTTTCTCTATAGGTTTTATAGTTGTTTTAAAAGCAAAAAGTTCCGCTGTTTCGCCATAATAATATCCCGATTTTAAAGCTATCTCATTAGCCTCTTTTATATTGTTTTTAAACTTTTTGTCTATAAAATTGAGTACTGAATCTAAATCTCGGTTATAAATCCACAGCAATAAACCCAAAACGAACATATTTTTACTTCTTAGCTTCTCTTTAGGTTCTATGTCTATATTTTCTAAAGCTAAAATGGTTTGTTCTGTAATATCTAAAGTAATTAATTTATAGGGTGCAAAAACATCATTTTCCAATAGGTTTTCATTAGGGTTATATCCTGCCAATCTTAAATTTTTAGTATCAAACCCCGCTTTATCGGCTATTACTATGCCGCCTTTTTTTAAAGATTTTAAAGAATCTTTTATTGCCGCAGCATTCATTGCTACTAAAACATCGTATTCATCTCCCGGAGAATGAATATCGTAGCTACCAAAATTTATTTGAAAACCCGACACGCCATGTATCGTTCCTTGCGGTGCTCTTATTTCTGCCGGATAATTGGGGAAAGTTGTGAAATCATTGCCATATAAAGCTGTGTTATTTGTAAACTGTGTACCTGTTAATTGCATTCCATCGCCAGAATCTCCGGCAAATTTTATAACAATATTTTCTTTTTCTTCGGACATTTTAATATGCTCTTTTATTGATACCTTCCATAAAATAAATAAATGATTTATTAACTACTTTATTGCCTCCCGGTGTTGGATAGTTTCCTGTAAAATACCAATCGCCTAAATTATTAGGGCAAGCTAAATTTAGCTCTTCAACACTTTGAAAGATAACCTGCACTTCAGAAAAAATATGTTTTGGCTTAACTATTTCACTTATTTTATCCGAAATTTCATCATCTGCATATAAATCGTAAAGCTCTTTTACGTAATTTTTCTCTTTTGAAGTTCCCTCTCTAAATGCTGTTTTGCATTTATCATAAACTTCTTTAAGCATATATTCTTTATTGTCTTGCTTTAAAAGTGCCAATAAAGCTCTAAATGCTATAAAATCTTGCATCTTACTCATATCTATTCCATAGCAATCGGGATATCTTATTTGCGGAGCAGAGGAAACAATTATTATTTTTTTGGGTCCTAATCTATCTAAAATAGACAATATACTTTTTTGTAAAGTTGTTCCTCTTACTATGGAGTCATCTAACATTACCAGCGTGTCTATATTTCGTTTTATAGAATCGTAAGTAATATCATAAACGTGCGAAACCATTTCGTCTCTTGCAGCATCTTCCGTAATGAATGTTCTCATTTTTACGTCCTTAACTGCTATTTTTTCTACTCTTGGTTTTAATCTTAATAATTGGTTTAATTTTTCAGTATCTAAATTAGGATTTTTTGCTATTTCCTTTACTTTATACTGATTAATATGCTCTTCTACTCCTTTTAACAAGCCATAAAAAGCTACTTCTGCGGTATTGGGTATAAAAGAAAAAACTGTATTATCATAGTCATAATTTACAGCTTTCATTACTTTATTAGTGAGTCTATATCCTAAACTCAATCTTTCTTTATAAATATCGGCATCTGTCCCTCTGGAGAAATAAATACGCTCAAAACTACAAGATTTCTTTTCTTTTTCCGGCAAACACCTTTGCATGCTTATTTTACCATCTTTTTTAATAATAAGAGCATTGCCTGCCGGTATTTCTTTAACTTTTTCGGTGGTTAAATTAAAAGTGGTTTGAATAGCCGGTCTTTCTGACGCTACTACGACTACTTCATCATCGGCATAATAATATCCCGGTCTTATTCCATGGGCATCTCGTAGCACAAAAGCATCGCCACTGCCCACTAATCCTGCCATTAAAAATCCTCCGTCAAAATCTTTAGCAGCACTTTTTAAAATGGTGGCTATATCTAACTCTTTTTCTATAAAATCGCTTAATGTTTTATTATCGTATTGGTTGGCTTTATATTTATCAAAAATACGCTGCACATCTCTATCAAGATAATGCCCTATTTTTTCCATTACCGTTATAGTATCTCTTTCTTCTATAGGATGCTGACCTATATTTATTAAAAACTGTATAAGCTCATCTACATTGGTAAGATTAAAATTTCCTGCCATTACTAAATTTCGGCTTCGCCAATTATTAGTACGTATAAAAGGATGACAAGATTCTATAGTATTGCCACCATGTGTGCCGTATCTTAAATGACCTAAATATAACTCTCCAACAGAAGTAACATTTTCTTTTAACCAACTTCCTGTTATATTATTTTTAGGTATTCCTTTTGTAGATTTATTAAATTCTTTAAAAACTCTTCTGAAAATATCTTGTATAGGCTGTTGCTTTACGCTTCTTATCCTTTCTATGTATTTTTGCCCCGGTTTTGTGTCAAATTTCACATAAGCTATTCCCGCACCGTCTTGACCTCTATTGTGCTGTTTTTCCATTAGCAAATACATCTTATTTAGGGCGTAAGATGCTGTTCCATATTTATCTAAATAGTACTGAACAGGCTTTAAAAGCCTTACCATAGCTATACCACATTCGTGTTTTATAGAATCACTCATAAAAGATGGGGCAAAGGTACATAATTTTAGATTGTATAATGATTTATATTTGTGTTAATCAACATTAAATGTTAGCTTCTAAACCAAATATGTTTTCTAATAAACTTACCTTTGCAAAAAATAGTTTCTGACATGAATAATGATATACCAAAATTTGTAGAAATATATACCGAAAGTACGCCTAATCCTAAAATGCTGAAGTTTGTAGCCAGCCATGTATTTTTTCCTAATCAAATGATAGAATGTAAAACTATAGAAGAAGCTAAAGATTCGCCTTTGGCTCAAGCTCTTTTTCAGTTTGATTACATAGAAGCCGTATTTATTTCAAACAATTTTGTAACTATAAGTAAAAAAGAAACTGAAGAAGAATGGTTTGAATTGTCTTTTGAATTAAAAGCTTTTTTGAAAGAATATTTATTGAGCAATAAAGAAATTGTAACTGCATCTTTTATAGAAAAACAGCAAAAAGCAAATAATGAAAAAAATGCTCAGTTAGATGATGTTGACAAAAAAATAATTGGCTTATTAGAAAAATATGTTAAGCCTGCGGTAGAATTAGACGGAGGAAACATAGCTTTTAAAAATTATAATGACGGTGTAGTAACTCTAACTATGCAAGGAGCGTGTGCCGGCTGCCCAAGTAGCACTGTTACGCTTAAAGACGGCATAGAAGCCATGCTAAAAAGAATGGTGCCGGAAGTAACAGAAGTGCAAGCAGAAACAGAATAACAACTTTATCTTCTTTATTTTTTATTTATTGATTTATAAAATAATTTCACATTGTTAGATACCATTACTTACTCAATTTTTTGGTTTTTTATATTAGCTGTTGCCTTATACACTTTATTGCGTTCTGCGGATTATTTTGTAGAAACTGCTGAAAAATTTGGTTTAAAATTTAAAATTCCTGCTTTTATAGTGGGAGCTACGGTTGTAGCTTTTGGCACTTCTCTACCCGAACTTGCCGTAGGCGTTATTTCTGTTTTACAAGATGAATCGGATATTGTTACAGGAACAGTGGTAGGTTCTAATATTAGCAATATTCTTTTTATTATTGGTGTAGGCATAGCTTTAAGTAGTGGTTTAAAAATAGATTTTAACAAACAAAAAGTTGAATTTTTAATACTAATTGCTACAACCTTAATTTGCTCATACTTTTTGTATGATAAACAAATGACAACCATAGAAGCCATTATATGCTTATTAATGCTATTGGCTTATTTAATTTATGTTATCAAATTTTCTAAAAGTGAAGAGGAAGAAGAGCAAAGTGAAGATGAAAAATTTAATGCTATAAAAATAGCTTTGTTTATTGCCAGTATTGGTGGTATTTGGCTGGGAGCAAAGTTTGTAACCGATGCTATAGTTAACATCAGCTCACGTTTAAATTTAGGTAGCGATGTAATATCTCAAACCGTAGTGGCTTTAGGTACTTCTTTGCCTGAACTGGCGGTAACAATATCTGCTACAAGAAAAAAGAAGTTTGGGATAGTATTAGGCAATGTTATAGGTTCTAATATTTTTAATTTATTGGCAGTACTTTCTATTCCTGCTATTGTGGGCAATTTAACTCATCATTTTTACGTAGTAAAAGACAATTCTTTTAATACTTTTAGCATTCCTATTATGATAGGTGCTACACTATTACTTGTTCTTTTGTCCTTATTAAAACAAACGCCACGTGTAGCGGGTTTTATTTTTATACTGCTTTATTTGTTTTTTATGGTAGGTTCTTTTTTGAAGATTGAATTGTTGTAGTATAATTTCATTTTATATTAATAATTTATATTTTAAGACATAGTCTTTGGACATTAAAGTAATTTTAGTTACAATTTATCTTCTTTTTACCTTTGTCTTGACACAAAGGTAACCAAAGGTCAAGACTGTAATCAAAAACACTAAAATGCTATAAAACAGACGATGACAAATTAATGTATGCTCAATTTTAATTTTGCCATAGTGGTTCTACTTGTAGGAGCATACTAATTTGTCTGTTTACATTTTTATAATTTCATTTATTTTGGATGTCTGTTTTACACCATTTCTTAACGTATTTTTGATTAAGGTCGGGTAAAAATGCACCTCAAGTTTAATAAGTGGAATAATACCGTTTAGGAATATATAATAGTCCAATATCGGCATTTACCATTGTAACACACAATATAGATTAGACTATTTTGCATTAACAGTTAGTATCATTTTCTGGTGTTCCAAAATATTTCCACAGCAAAACAGCTGATGTAGCACCCAAAATTGGAGCAACTATATACAACCAAAGGTTATTAAGATTGCAGGCAACTACAGCAGGGCCAATACTTCTGGCGGGATTGATAGACGCTCCTGAAATAGGTCCTGCAAACAAAATAATGGCAACTATAACCAAACCAACTACTAAACCTGTTAAATGCTCTGTTTCTTTTTTAGCTGTAATACCTAAAACTGTCAATAGCAAGATAAAAGTCATTATAAACTCTAAAACAAAAGATTGTAAAACACTACCCGAAGGCATAGTGCCACCCATAGTTTCCGTTTCCGGAAATAGAATTTTCAACAAAGCACTTGCCGCAATTGCCCCAATAATTTGAGTAAGCAAATACCCAAGCACTTCTTTTTTTGGCATTAAACCTCCTATAGCTAAGCTAATAGTAACCGCAGGGTTAATATGTGTACCCGAAATAGGACCAAATACATAAATTAATGCTGCCACTACTAAACCCCACGCAAAAGAAATGCCTACCAAGCCCAAACTGCCATCGGTTTGCACATTTACTATAACAGACCCCGTGCCCAAAAAAACTAATAAAAAAGTGCCTATAAATTCTGCTATGTATTTTTTCATAATGCTTGGTTTTTAATTTTTGTAGTTAGTAAAAATAAGAAATACCCATATTTTAGTTTACTCTTTCTTAGGTTCACTAAATTTTCTTGAAGTTTCTTCTGCATCTATATCTTTTTGGTAGCTAACTATGTTTTCTATTTTTGAACCACCTTTAACATGTAAATCTCGCTGAGGGAACGGAATTTCTATATTGTATTTTCTAAATGCCGCATCTATCATAAAATGTATATCACTCTTAACATCTTCTATTTTTTGATATTCATTGCTCCAAAACAGCAACTGAAAATCTAAAGATGAATCGCCAAAATTTACAAATCTCACAAATGCACCGGGGAGCACCTTGCTATGTCTTTCGGCACATTCAAGGAGTACTTTTTTAACTAAATGCGTATCGCTACCATAAGCCACACCTACTGGCACAATGTGAAGTGTTGTTTTATTAAAATGGCTAAGGTTTATTACATTATTTACCGTTATTTGCGAATTGGGAACTATAATAGAAATATTTCTTCGGGTGGTAATTAAAGAAGTTCTCATTCCTATTTTTTTAACCACACCTTCCATCTCTCCCACTTTTATCCAGTCGCCTTTCTGTACTGAGCCTTCCATAAGCAGAATAATACCTGAAGCAAAATCGTTAAATGTTTGTTGCAAACCTAAACCTATACCTACTAAAAGTGCCGCACCGGCTGCCCATAGTTTAGATATTTTAAAACCCAGTGTTTGTACTACCAACAAAAAAGCAATAATTACCAGCACATATTTTATTAACTGTTTTATGGCATAAACCCTGCCCGGCTCTATTTTTCTTCTTTTAAAATACGGGTTTAAAACAAATCGTACTAATAATATGTATGCTACCATAATAAACAACACTATTAATACCGATAGTATAATATTTTCTAAGTAAAAAGGAGTGTCCTTTATAGTAAATAGCTTAAATTTTAATATGCTTTCTAACATACGATGCTAAAATACAACTTTTGCATTACTATCTACATTAAAGTTTAAAACAAAGTAGGAAATTATCTCTTGTACTTTTCAAGGTGTTCTTATCTTGAATATAGATAAGTAGCCCTTTAAGTTTTTTAACCAATAAATTTGAAAATAAGAAATAAATAATATATCTTGCACTCCGTACAAACGAAATATATATGACATAAGCGTTTGTATATACAATTGTTGTGCATTACCTAAAAAGAATAACTAACCATACAAATGATACAGACAGTACGATTATCTACTTTTGACAGATTACTAAACATTCATCAATCTGTTAAACTTGAAGAACTCACAAAGTTGAATAAAAGAATGTTAGATGTTCAGGTTCATCAAAGCAAACAACTTAATGCTCTAAATAAACAACTATCAGAAACAACACAACTAAATAAACAAATTTTAGATAACCAAATTGCTGAGATTACTTTAAAAGAAGAACAGAGATTTTATAAATCATTAGCATTTAATAATATTCAAATATTAGAATTAATAAATAATATTCAACTTCCAAAATTAAAAAAGTACTTTGTTGAAACATATTATTTACGATTAAAAAAAAGTTTTGAAGACGCTATCCAAATATTAGAAGAAATTTCAGATAAGTCAGAAATCAAAGAACATATGAAAATTCTGAAAGATTTAAAAAATGAAAGTTCCGCAAATAGCGATTTATCAAAAACAGTTTTAGACAATTTAAATTCAGAGTTAGCAAAATATCAAAAACTAGAAAATGATTATAATCAAAAAATCACTGAATCTTATCGTAGATTACAATTAATAGAAATACCTTCAAAAGGTTTGTTTGGTTTGAATAAATCAAGACATTATGAACAAAAAGAGTTAAAAAATAAGCAATTATTCAATTATGAAAATTTAAGGAAAGAAAAAGAGAATGTTTTAAACAATCATTCATTACATAAATCTTTGAAATATCTTGAAGACAATTATCCGACTTTTGAAACAATATCTGAAGAAATTCAAACTTTTGATAAAAGTTTGAATGATAAGTTTTTTCCAAAACCAAAAATAATTTTGACGGATGAACAGAAAAGAAACAATTTCTTTTTAAAGGCCTGTAAAGCAATTATTTTAAATAAACAGGGTTCAGTTTCTTTAATACAAAGGACTCTTAAAGTGGGTGTAAAACAGGCAACGAAGATTTTGGATGAAATGGAAACTACAGGTTTGGTTAAACCAAATGCAGATGGCAGTATCAGAAAAGTAGTTATAGATGATTACAAGGAATTTGAAAAAATATTAAATGAATAGGCGAATGCACAATATAGTAGACGGCTCTCCCCATAGTTGAGGAGAGTGCACCTCTCAACTAAGCGAAGCGTTCTCATGAATACCGCTGAAAAAACATTTTATTATAAATATACCACTATACGTATGGTTCACAGGCTGTATGCGGTGGTTAGATTCACGTCCCCACCAAGCTCTTTTCACCTTGATGGATAGCCCGTAATTTAAGCATGAGCTATATTGGCTCATGACCAATACCCTCATGCACATTATAGACACATATATGTAAGTCGTTGTACCACATACTGAACAAAATTTGGACAATCAAAACCAATTTGAAATAATTTTTTAAATTTATAGAAAATTTAAAGTTGGATGGAAACAATTAGAATAGAAATACTAAACCCAAAAGCTAAAAATCTTTTGAAAGATTTAGCTGATTTGAACTTAATCAAAATAAATAATGAAAATGCCAAATATGATTTTTCTGCACTTCTAAAGAAATTAAGATCTAAATCATCAAGCAATCAAATTTCACTTGAAGAAATAACAAAAGAAGTTGAGGAAGTTAGAGAAAATAGGTATGAGAAAAAGTAAAATAATTCTTGACACAAATCTTTGGATTAGTTTTCTGATTACCAAAAACTTAAATTCTCTTGACAAATTAATAATTAATGGGAATATTCAATTGGTTTTTTCAAATGAATTGTTGGAAGAATTTGTAGATGTTGTAAGCCGACCAAAATTTAAAAAATACTTCACGAAAAAGGATATTGAAAAAGTACTCAAACTTTTTGAAGAATATGGAATACTCGTAAAAGTAAAATCAGATGTCAAAATATGCCGAGACGAAAAGGATAATTTTCTGCTAAATCTCTCAATAGATTCTAAAGCTGATTACTTGATAAGTGGAGATAAGGATTTATTGATTTTAGAGAAAATTGAAAAAACAAAAATTATAACATTTAGTGATTTTTTAAACGGAATTAAATAAATGCTGACACAATTTAAAAAATAAGATTATGAAAATAAAACCTATAAAAACAGAACAAGATTACGAAAAAGCACTATAGAGACTATAGCTAATGCTATGTTGTACTTTAGATTGTTTCGTTCGTGCCTCACTCACAAGGACGTGTTTGCGTAGGTTCGTCTTTGCGAACGGAGTGAAGCAATCTTATATCTATTAGGAATATATCGGCATTTACTATTGTAAAACATAAAATAGATTAGACTATTTTGTGTTGGTATAAGGTAATAACAATACTATAAAGGCTTTGTAACATTCGCATAGCCTTTTTTGTACCTTTGTGGTCTATTAAAGGGACTTTTAATATGAGTGATAAGATTATTCAAAGCAAAGATTATAAAGATTGGTCAGCATTTATTTCCAACAAAATAAAACTCGCCCAAACCCGAACAGCATTAAAAGTCAATACCGAAATGCTCACGCTTTATTGGGAAATCGGGAACTCTATTCTTGAAAAACAAAATCAAAACGGCTGGGGAAGCAAAGTAATTGACCTTTTGGCTATAGATTTAGCTGAAAACTTCCCTGAAAATTCAGGCTTTTCGGTAAGAAACCTCAAATATATGAGAGCTTTTGCCGAAGCCTATCCTCATTTTCCAATCGTGCAAGTTCCACTTGCACAATCAGAAAATGAATTTGTGCAAGTACCACTTGCACAAATAACCTGGTATCATCACATCAGTCTATTAACAAAAGTAAAAGATACCACAAAAAGAGCTTTTTATATAAGTGAAACAGCCAAAAACGAATGGAGCAGAGATGTAATGCTCTTACAAATACAAAGCAAACTTTACGAAAGAGACAGCAAGGCATTGAACAATTTTGAAAATACCTTGCCCGATTATCAATCCGACTTGGCAAAAAGTATTTTTAAAGACCCTTACAATTTTGATTTTCTGATGCTTTATAGAAAAGCCAAAGAAGTAGAAATTGAAAATCTATTGACACAAAAAATCACAGATTTTCTATTGGAATTAGGAAAAGGTTTTGCATTTGTAGGCAGACAATACGCTGTTGAAGTGGACAATACCGATTATAAAATTGATTTGCTTTTTTATCATACCGTTTTACACGCCTATGTTGTGATAGAACTTAAAGCAGGTGAATTTTTGCCCGAGTATGTTTCTAAACTCAACTTTTACATTAGTGCTATTGACGATAAGCTAAAAACACCAACAGACGAGCCAACTATCGGACTTTTGTTGTGTGCATCAAAAAGCAAGGTAAAAGTAGAATACGCTATGCGTGGCTTAGACAAACCTTTAGGAGTTGCTTCCTATCAATTAGAACGGTTAGTAAAGGAAAATATAGACAAACTAAACAACAACGAAGAACAATAGCCCGAAGAAAGCCCTCCGTTAACAATATAATACCAATCTTTGTTAACACAAAATAGATTAGACGATTTTGTGTTAATTGGTATAAAATGAAAATCAGAAAGGTTGCCAACTATGGAATAAAAGATTCTTCACTCCACTTCGTTCCGTTCTGAATGACGAGTGCCTTGAGAATTTGAGTAGATTTAATGTTAAAACAATACTCCTAAACGCAATTTTATTTCGCTAAGGGTTACTCTTGAATTGTCAGACTTTGTAATGTCTATTAATCCATGACTGTATTCTATACCTGCTACGGCTCTTAAATTGTCTTTTAAAAACCAATGTATTCCTGCACCCACATTAAAAGGTACATCATAAAAAAATACATCTTTTTTTACTTTAGCATCAAAAGCCGCATCTTTATTGCCTCCCGGTCTTATATTAGCTCTTGCACCTAAGTTAAACCTATTGGTTATTCCCACTAAAGCATATATATTGTAGTTATTAATGTCGTTGGTTTTCAACTTTAAATTAATAGGCAACTCTAAATACTGTAGCTTGTACTTAGAAATACTGTTGGGTAGCATTGCCACAGGAATATCCGAATCGTAATAAGTGCTTTTTAAAGCATATAAACTTTTATTTTCTACTCTAAAAGTTCTGTAGCTCCCTCCTAATCCTGTGTTTAAAGCAAAGCGGTCGCTAATATCCCAATCTACCATTAAACCGTAGCCTATTCCACCGCCTATACCTTTGTTTTTATCTAAATTTGGAGTAATAGCAAATTCTATAGCGGGATCAACGTACAAACCTATATTTACAGTACGCTGTGCTTTGTTTTGCCCTACGCTTATTAATGTTATTATTGCTGTTAAAAGTATTATTTTTTTCATTATAATGTTATGTTTTTTATTGATTACTAACACTTTAAGAGCCACAAAAAATATACCAAGTAAGCTTATTTTTAAAAATCAACGCCTAAAGAAAATTGTAATCTTGCTTTGTTAAATTTGCCTGTATCGTAGCCCCAGCCGTAATCTATTCGTATAAAATATCCAAGTAATTCTATTCTTGTTCCTAAGCCTAAAGCCATTACAAAAGGCTGTTTATAAACATCTATTCTAGCTACTGCCGTACCAGTGTTATTTTGTCTTGTTTCTTGGGCTATATTATCATTAGAAAAAGGTGTTGCTCCTTCCCATGCTGTTCCTAAATCATAAAAACCTATTAACTGCAAATTCTTTAAGAAATTAGAACGCAAAGGTTTTTTTCTAAAAGCAGAAAATATAGGTACTCTCAATTCTGTGTTCCAAACCAAAAAGCTATTGCCATTTCTTATATTTTGCATAAAGCCTCTCATATTCACTGCCGCACTTTGATATGCATAATTATTATTATAATTAATGTTAGTATTTTCATCAAAACTTGGAGATATAATACCGTCTGTAGCTCCTAAATAATATATCATTTTTTTAGTGCCTACCGATGTGCTATAAGCTAATCTATTTGCCCAAATAATATTATTATATACTTTTTGATAATGTCGTGCATCAAAACCCCATATTAACATATACGAGTTATTAAAAATGGGCATTTGTACACTTTCTTTGGCTATAGTATCTTCTTTTGTAGGAAACTCTTTTTGAAACTCTACAAAAGCATTAAACCTAAAACCATTTCTTATATTTTGCTGTATTTCTATAGTATGGTCGTGTACGTATTCAAGTTTTGTGTATAACCAATTTTGGCTTGAGTTTGCCTCATTTAAAGTAATATAATCTGTAGATTTAAAAATATTTCTATCATTTCTAAAACCTACGCCTACCCTCAGGCTATTAAGCATATTAAATGGATAAATAAACTTGGTTTCTACTATATTTGTCCTAATATTTAAGTTGGCTAAAACTGCGTCTGTGCCATTAGACAGCACTCCTATTTTGTTGAAATTTCTTCTATAATAGGTAAATCTTTTATCCCACCGCCCTTTTAGGTTTTCGTAGGTTATGTACAGCTGGTTATTATCAAACAGCCTTACTTTAAAAGGCAAAACATAGCCTGGAGGTGTTTCAGGGTTAGCGTTAGAGAAAAAATCTAAACTAAAGCCTCCGTATATTTTGTGGTTTTCAAATAAATCGGTTATTCCAAAACTTATCATACCGCTAATTGCCGGATTACGCAGTGCCGGCATTCCCGGCTGAAATGGCTGATATTGTGAAATTAAAGTTGAAGTGTTTAAGCCTATTGCCACATCTTCTGTCATAAATTTTAAGAAATACTGCCTTGTTCTTGTAAATTTATAAATGTTGCTTTTTTCTTCTTCTATGGTTCTGTTTATTTCCAGTGCTTCTCGGTGCTTAGCAGATAAAATATCCCAGCTATCAAATTTGCTTTGGTAAATTTTTTCTCTATTTATATTTTTAAAACTTACGGTATCTACTTCGGTTTGTAGTTGATTTTGTTTTAAACTTTGCTGTCTTGCATATTTGTCTAATTCTCCTTGCATAAATAATGTATTGCTACCGTTATTATTTTCTGCATTATCTATATCTTTTACTAAAAAATATTGCTTATTGCCTGCTTTAAAACTCTCTAACTTTTTCTGTCTTAATAATGCCAAAGACAAATTAGAGAAACTCATATCGTAATTAGAGTTTAAATAATTGACACCTTGTGTTTTAATTATCGGTACATTTTCTTGGCTTACTACATCCTTTACTTCTACACCTTCTTCCATAGCATCTTGCAGGTTTATTCCTTTATCTATTATAATAGAGTCTTCTTTGCCAAAAGAAGTGGTTGTAGTATAAATGTATTTTGTGCGTTCGCCTACTTGTACAGAGTTTAAACTTCCTATATATTGATTGTTTACTCCCGTATAATCGCTAAGAAAAGTGTAGCTACTATCATTAAACTGCTGTGGATAGCTCTCATTAGCCAATGGTGTAAATGTTACTTGTGCTAATTTTTGAAAAGGATTATTAAAATCATAAAAGAAAACATCAAAATTTCTATTGGGCAAAATGGTATCTAAACGCTGATTAATAAGTGAATCGTTTGGACGGTTAGAAATAAAAAGCACGCCTTCTCTTGCTCCCAATTTTGCAAAACTTGGTTGCAAATCATCATAAAAATCTTTGGTAAGGTTTTCTAATCGGCTACTGGGCAAGTAATAGGTATAAATATCTATTTGTCCATTTTGCATGGCCGACATTACTATATTTCTACTATCTTGTGCATAAGCAAAATCAAATATTTTTTGAAATTTTCTAAAAGGTCGGGGTTTTTCTTCTCGCTTAAAATTTTCTGAATCGTAGTGTGCTATGTAAAACATATCTTTTCTTTCATAAACAACGCTCAGCTTTTTCCCTTTAGGTTCCCAAGCCAATATAGGAGAAGATAAATCTGTTTCTAAATTAAAGGTTTTAAAACCGCCACTTTTTATATGTTTTGTAGTTTCATCTTGTATGTTGTAAACAAATACTTTCCATCGCCCTAATTTATTGGCGGCATAAGCTATATATTTTCCATCGGGGCTAATAACGGCATTGTATTTTTCAAACTTTTTCTTCTTTTTAAGTACTATACTTTCATCTACATCTACTTTTTGCTTATTCTGCTGTTCTTTTTCAAATCTATCTTTATGATAAGTGTACCATTGCTTTAAAAATTCATCTAATGAATAGCCTGTAGAATACACAAAAGCCTCTTCTACACTTCTATTTACTTTAGCTAAATATAGTATATTGCCTATTACATCTTTAGAAAAATTTTGTTCTAAAAAAGACCAAACAGAATGTCCTACAAATGCTTGGTCTTCAATACTTAATTTAGATAAATCTGAAAATTGTCCCGATAAAATTCCTTGTTTTAAGCGGTTGTCATTTTCTGTAGTCCAATCTTCTGAAACATAGCGTGCCAATCCTTCTGCAAACCAATAAGGAAAATCTACTAAAAAGGAGTTTTTAATTAATTCTTGTATGCCATTTCCTCCTGAAACTCTATTGATATACAATTCGGCTATTCCTCTTTTAATTTGCTTATCTATATCGCTATGTTTGCCATTAAAATATACAAAAAGCCTATTGTTTTTAAGCTGTACTGTGCCCGATATATTTTCTACATCTTCTTTTATGCCAATATTGGTTTGGTGCATATCAGAAATATCATTGTACACAATTATGTCTAATTTGTTTGACAATTTGAAGTCAAGCAATTCATTTACATGCTCCAAGTTTTTTTCTGCTGCTTGAATTACATACTTTCCAATATCTTGCCCACCTTGAGAAAAATAAATTCTAAAATTGTCGGTTTCGTAAAATTGCCACTTAAATTTTTTATACTGAACTCTATTTTTACCAAACTCCACATTAGAATATTGGGCATTAGCAAAAAAGAAACTCCCTATAAGAGTAAAAGTTGCCAAAATGAATTTTATATGTAGTTTTTTAGCTTGCATTAAATTTGAAAACGAAAATTACATAGAATAGTTTGTTTACTATAATTATATTTTATAAAATTTACACTTTAGTGTAAAAAAACGTAAAAAAATGATAGAAGTTGCCTCATTTGCCTTTAATCCATTTCAAGAAAATACCTATATACTTTTTGATGAAACCAAAGAATGTGTAATTATAGACCCCGGTTGTTATACCGAAAATGAAAGGAGGCAATTAAAAACTTTCATAAAAAATAAGGATTTAAAACCTATAAAACTTTTAAATACACATTGCCATTTAGATCATATTTGTGGCAATGCTTTTGTGGCTAAAGAATATAACTTAAAATTAGAAGCTCATAAAGGCGAAAAAGTGGTGCTTGATGCTGCTCCGGCACACGGACAGATGTATGGTTTTATTTTTGAGCCTTCGCCTGCTATTGAAAAATATATAGATGAGGGAGATATTATTACTTTTGGCAACAGCGAATTAAGTATTTTATTTACACCGGGGCACTCGCCAGCAAGTATTTGTTTTTATAGCCAAAAAGATGGTTTTATAATAGGTGGAGATGTACTGTTTTTTATGAGTATTGGCAGAACAGATTTGCCAGGAGGCAATCATCAGCAACTATTAAATTCTATAAGAGAAAAGCTATTTGTACTACCTAATGAGACTAAAGTGTACAACGGACACGGGCAAGCTACTCAAATAGGTTTTGAAAAGGAAAATAATCCGTTTTTTTAAGTTTCGTTTATTTTTAAACTTTTTTCATGTCTTCTTCCGTCCCATAAAGATAGCACTATCAATTCTTCATTATTAAACTTATAAAACAACAAATAATTTTTTACAATTTTAACCCTTACTTTACTAAAATCTGTATTCCTTCCAATTTTTGGATTTTTTGCTAAACGTTCTAAACTTTCTTGAATTAAAGCGTTAAGTTTTATACTAAAATATTTTGATTTGTTTCTATTAATCCAATACTCTAATATTGCTAGTCTTTCAGCTACTGCTGTCTTTGTCCAAATTATTTTTCTTTTAGCCATGTGTCAATCTGTTTATTGACGCTATCATTATCTATTAATTCAGAATTTTTAAGTTCTTCTTCTGCTTTCAATATTCTTTCTTTTTCAAGCTTACTCAATTTATATGTAACTGTATCTAACTCAAAATCTAATATTTTTTGAAGTTCTTCAACTATTGAATTATTTTTTAATTCAGTAATTTTATTTATCAAATTCAGTTTAATTTCAGCAACATTCATAGCACAAGTATTTATTCCAAATATAACGAAAGGATTTTAGAATAAAAAGTATTTAATTAATTTTCCCTTTATACCTATTTTTTAAATACACCATACCTGCTATACCTACTATTATCATTGCCACAGATATAATTTGTGCCTGCGATAAATTGAAAAAGTTTGGATATCTATCGGTAACTCTTATTATTTCTATAGGATAACGCTCTAAACCACTGGCTACAAACAGCATCATAAACATAAAACCGGGCATAAATTGCACTTTTTTACGCAAAGACCAAAGAATGGCAAATAAAATAAAAAACATAAGAATTTCGTAAATAGCTGTTGGATATACGCCCTGTGGCAACTGATGACAATAATTACCTACACAACCGGCTATTTTTTCGCCTTCGTTTATAACATTATGTGCGTATTGATTGCTCCAAAAATACTCTGGCAGCCAACTTGGTGCCGGGTGCGGATTTACTTTTCCCCAATCGCCATCGCCACTAAAATGACATCCCATACGACCAAATGCCATAGCTAAAATAAAAGTGGGAGAAATAGTATCAAACAATACCCAAGGTTTTAGTTTTCTGTATTTTGCATAAATAGTAACGCCCAATATTCCAAAGAATAAGCCTCCATAAATAGTCAATCCACTTAAAAAATTCATAGGGTCGCTAAATAATTCTGCTAATGTCATTTCTGACTTTGGCTGTATAACTTCAAAAATGCTGGCACCTACTACGCCAAAAAATGCTGCCACAAAAACTAATTCGCCTATTAAATCTTGTGGTTCAATATTTACATCTACTTCTTTTGGGGTAGGCAATGCTGCTTTGTTTATTTTGTAATAAGTATAAGCCACAGCCAAAGCTCCTGTAATAAATCCATATAAGGGAAAACCCTGAGATGAAAATAAATAAGCTACTGTGCCTTGCCCTTGAGTTAATAAACTGGGATTATGAATTAAAGCCCCTAAAAACTTCATTCCCACAAAAAACCACAATAAAAATGGAAAAATTAAATCTTTAATTTTAGGTTTTTCGCCTATTAATTGTTTCTCTACTCTTACATCTAACTGCCCTATTTCTCCTCTTCTTTTTAATTCTTTAGAAGCAAAAATAGCCGCCATCATAAAGCCCATTGCTACAAAAAAACCATAGGTATTAATAGGAATATTGGGTATATTAGTACCAAATACTGCATTGAAAAACTCAGGTATAGTGGCATAAGCCCTTAAAAAAAATATGTTCATTAAGTATTAGTTTATAAGGTTTTCAGTTAAAATTTGAGCATCCATAGCTCCATTTCTATTCACTTTGCTCAGTTGCACTTTTTGTATGGTATTAACCATTTCTTCTTGATAAGGAACAGCCACTTTTATATAATTTTTGGTAAAGCCATACATTATTCCTTCATCATTTTCTGCTTCTAATAGTACTTGAGCATATTCATTTTCATATTGCTCATAAAAAGCTCTTCTTTTCTTTTCTGACAATATACGAAGTTGCTTGCTTCTTTCTCTTCTAACATTTAATGGCACTACGGGTTCTATATTTAATGCTTTTGTATTGGCTCTTTCGCTGTAAGTAAATACATGCAAATATGAAACATCTAATTCTTTTAAAAAATTCATTGTTTTTTCAAACTCCGCATCTGTTTCTCCCGGAAAACCAACAATCACATCTACACCAATGCAACAATGAGGCATTACTTCTTTGATTTTACTAACACGTTGTCTATATAAAGCGGTATCATATTTTCTACGCATTAGTTTTAGTAAATTATCGGAGCCACTTTGCAAAGGAATATGAAAATGGGGTACAAACTTTTTAGACTGTGCTACAAAGTCTATTATTTCATTGCTTAATAAATTAGGCTCTATAGACGAAATTCTAAAACGGTCTATTGCTTCCACTTTATCTAACTCTTGCACCAACTGAAAGAAATTTTCTTGGGTGTGTTTCTTACCGTCTTCGGTTTTGCCAAAATCGCCAATATTAACGCCCGTTAATACTATTTCTTTAACTTTTGTTTGAGCCACTTTTTCTACTAAATCAAGAGTTTTATTTATAGAAGAACTTCTACTTCGTCCTCTGGCTAAAGGAATAGTACAAAAACTGCAAAAATAATCGCAACCGTCTTGTATTTTTACAAAACTACGAGTACGCTCTCCATAAGAAAAAGCTTCGCTATAAAAACCAACTTCCTTAATTGGTCCTGCTATCACTTTGGCTTCTTCGCCTATTTTATCTAAATGCTCATGCAAATTAAATTTTTCATTAGCACCCAAAACTAAATCTACACCGTTTATACCTGCAATTTCTTCCGGTTTTAACTGAGCATAGCAACCTATAATTACAACTTTTGCTTCCGGATTAATTTTTTTTGCTTGTTTTACAATATTCTTGCATTTTTTATCGGCATTATCTGTAACCGAGCAAGTATTAATAATATAATAATCTGCCCTTTCAGAAAAATCAACTTTAGTATAACCATTGTCTGTTAAACTACGGCTAATAGCAGATGTTTCTGAAAAATTTAGTTTACATCCCAGTGTATAATATGCTACTTTTCTATTGTAAAACATAAAAATGAAGTGCGAAATTACAATTTTAAAACAGTTAAATGTTATGAAATGTTGTACTTTTAAGAAATTTCAATTATTTTCACAAAAAAATTAAAACTAAAATGAAAAAATTAATACCGATTTTATTTATTCTAACACTTACTATTGGGTGTAAAGATAAATGTCAAGACAGTTTTTGCCCATCGGGCATGGTATGTGTAGATGGACAATGCAAAACTGCAGATGGCAGTTGCCCGGATGGCTACGAAGGCGATAATTGTGATATTGCTTCTAATAAAAAATTTGCCGGGACTTATGACGTAGATTACACAGGAAGTGGTGGATTGAGTGGTTCTGACGGAAATACTACAGCTAATGTGGCTGACGTAAATGGTACTGCTGATAAAATAAGAATAGAAGTAGCATTAGATGTAAATGCCAGTGTTATGGGACAATCAATAACACTTCCATTAGACATATCTGTAGTAGCAGATGTAGATGGAGACACTTATTCTGTTCCTCAAACTACTATTAGCACAAGTGTAACTATACCTAATGTACCCATTCCTATTCCAATAGATATTGACTTTAAAGTAGATGGTGAAATGGTTAGTGAAACACAATTAAACTCAACTTTAACAATGAGTGGTTCTTTAGCCGGTACTATACAAATGGTAGGAACTAAATAACAGTTTCACATTGTAAATAAATAAAAAAGCTCGTATTGATAATCAATACGAGCTTTTTTGTTTTTGTCTATTTCCCTTGTAAATAGTTTGAAAACACAACAGCTCCTTCTGTAGATAAATGGTCGCCATCGGGAATAAAATCTTTTTCTTCAAAAATTAAAGTGCCGTAAAAAAGTTCTTGCATGCGGTTTTCTTTTAAAACAGTATTGTATTTATCTATAAACTTAATAGGAACTTTAGATTTATAATAAGCGTGCAAAGGTGTATTGAGTACATAAAATTCAACCTTATATTCTTTGCAAAGCAATTGTATTTTTTTCAAATATTCTATGCTGATGTTAGAAAACCCATTTATTTCTCCATTTGCATCATAATACTGAAATTTTAACCGTTTATCCATTATCTTTTTATCCGCATGAGTATTGCTATATTTATTCAGATATTTTCCTTTGTACGGTTTTTCTTTGCCTTTCAAAATATCAAAACCTACCTTCACTACACTTTTATAAAAAGAGACATGATAATAATTATCTAACAGAAGTGAAAATTTTGTTTTATTTGGCAATAAGTAATAATATTTTGGTGCCGTAGTTAACGAATATTCTCCTTTAACAAAAGGGTCGTAATAGTTGGATATATTATGATAACTAAAACCTAAATAAACCTCCTTTATATTGGGGTTGTTTTTTAGTAAATATTTTAATTTATAGTAAGAGTAAAAAGTTGCTTCTGCCCTTTCTCCTATATTTATTGCCTTTCCTATTAAAGCATCATTAATATCTTTTTGTATGTGTGAATCGCCAATAAATACTTTTTCTATACTACTATCAATATTAAATTCCTTAGCTTTTTTATTTACTATTAGCATAAAAACAAATAAACTGAATGCAGTAAATAATCCTACAAAAACAAAAAAGGAAATGATATGTTTTATAAATTTTTTCATTAAAACTGAAAGTAAATAAATGTTTGTTCTTTACTTATATTCCATAAAATAAATAAAAGCAATATGGTATAAATAAAATATCGTACATAGACATTTTTAACGGCTAATCCTATTTTTTCTATAGCAAAAGTATCTCTGCGTCCCAGCCATTCTATTGCCATAAAAATAACAATTAAAAAGAAAAGCCATATTGATGTATTATAATCTTTATAGTTGGGTTTTAGTAAAATAGAATGAGAAAAAATACCACTAATATACAAGTAGGCTTGTTTCATACTATTAGCTCTAAAAAATATCCAAGCAAAAACGGTAATAGCAAATGTGAGTCCCATTGAAAAAACTTCTTTTATAGAAGGAAACCAGTTATTTTTTGCCACAATATCTATGTTTTCTCTATTTTTATTAAGCAGTAATAATGGTAAAAAGTATAAAGCATTTAACGCTCCCCATGCAATAAAAGTCCAATTAGCTCCATGCCAAAATCCACTCAAAATAAATATGATAAATACATTTCTAATAGTTTTTAGCTTCCCTACTCTACTTCCCCCTAATGGAATGTATATATAATCTCTAAACCAAGTGGTAAGCGAAATATGCCATCTACGCCAAAACTCGGCTATATCTCTTGAAAAATAAGGGAAAGCAAAATTTTGCATTAAATCTATTCCAAAAAGTCTGGCTATGCCAATAGCCATATCTGTATAACCCGAAAAATCGCCATAAATTTGAATAGCAAAAAAGAATGCTCCCATTACCAGAGCACTCCCATTCATTGTTTCATAATTTTGGAAAACATAATCAGCATAAATAGCACAACTATCGGCTATAACAACTTTTTTAAATAAACCCCACAGTATTTGACGCAAGCCTACTACTGCATTGTTATAACTAAAAGTTCTTTTATTTAAAAATTGAGGTAATAAATGTTTGGCTCTTTCAATGGGACCAGCCACTAACTGAGGGAAAAAACTTACAAAAGCTGTAAAAGCAACTATGTTTTGTGTGGCTTTTATTTTTTTTCTGTAAACATCTATGGTGTAGCTTAAAGTTTGAAAAGTATAAAAACTTATGCCTACAGGCAGTATTATATTTAAAGTAACCAGATGGATTGGCTTGCCTAATAAAGTAAAAACCTCTGCAAAGTTTTGAATGAAAAAATTAGCATACTTAAAAAATGCCAGCATACCTATATTGACAACAATACTAATAGCTAATAAAATTTTTCTTTTAAAAACTTCCGTTTCGTTTTGAAGTAATTTACCTACAAAAAAATCGGTAAGAGTACTAAAAGCTATGAGAATTAAAAAACGCCAATCCCACCAGCCATAAAATATATAACTAACTATAACAATTAATACATTTTGAGCTTTCGTATTTTTAATTAGCCAATACAGTGCAAAAACTATAGGCAAAAAAACTGCAAAATCTATGGAATTGAATAGCATGAAAAATTAACTTCTGTGCTAAATTAAAGAATATTAATCATTTTAGTGCATCTTTATATGTATCTAAAGCTCTTTGCCTACTTATTTTTCTATCAATAATGGGTTTTGGATACTCAAAAGGATTATCATATTCTTTTATCCATTTTCTCACATATTTTAGTTCTGCATCAAACTTTTTCAACTGACTTTCAGGATTAAAAATCCTAAAATAAGGAGCAGCATCGCAGCCACTGCCTGCCGCCCATTGCCAGCCTCCGTTATTAGCCGCTAAATCATAATCTAATAATTTTTGAGCAAAATAAGCTTCGCCCCACCGCCAATCTATCAGCAAATCTTTAACCAAAAAACTTGCCGTTATCATACGCACTCTATTATGCATATATCCCGTTTTATTTAACTGCCTCATGCCTGCATCTACTATTGGAAATCCTGTTTTACCATTGCACCAAGCTTTAAATTCCGCTTCATTATTCCGCCATTTTATATTATCGTATTTAGGTTTAAAAGCTTGTGTAAGCACCTGCGGATAATGCCATAATATCATCATATAAAAATCTCTCCAAATCAACTCATTTAAGTACTTTTCATTATGCTTTTGAGCTACTTTTGCAAGCTCCCTTATTGAAATAGTACCAAAACGCAAATGGACAGATAAATGCGTAGTGCCACTATCTAAATATGGAATATCTCTTGTTTTATGGTAGTTTTTTATTGTTTGAACATCTATATTTTTTGTGGGGAAAGAAATTTCTGTTTCTTCAAAACCTATAGATTTTAATGTTGGAATTTGGGTAAATTCTTTAGCAGAAAAATTAGAGAAATATTTTTCAGTAGGATAAGGCTTTACATAAAATTCGTTCAACTTAATTTTCCATCTTTTAGAATAAGGCGTAAATACGCTATATGGTTTGCCATTATCCTTTAGTATTTCATCTTTTTCAAAAATGGTTTGATCTTTAAAAGTTTTAAAAACCACATTATTTTGCCCACAATATTCACTCACTTTTTTATCTCTTTGTACAGCATAAGGTTCATAATCATGATTGGTATAAATAGCTTTTACATCTTCTTTGTCTATTATTTCTTTTATAATTTCTATAGGTTTACCGGTATATGTTTTTAAACCTGCACCATATTTTTTTAGCTCATTATTTAATTCTATTAAAGTATGGTGTATAAAATGAACTCGTGCATCTTTTTTATTGTCAAGTTCTTCTAAAATATTAGTATCAAAAATAAAAATACACTGTACGTTTTTGTTTTCTTTTAGAGCATAATACAATGCTGCATTATCTTTCAACCTCAAATCTCTCCTAAACCAAAAAATTGTTTTACTATTCATCAAGATGCTAAATTAATACAATTATAATCAGCTAATAAACTCATTAGTTTTAAAATTACTAATTTTGCACCTCTTAAAACAATGCAAAAATAATGGCGAGTGATTTAAAAAACTTATCTCATATTTCAAATGAACTACCAGACGGTAGCAACTATAAAATAGGTATAGTTGTATCGGAATATTATAGCGAAATAACAGAAAATTTATTAGCTGGTTGCCTTGAAATTTTTTCTAAACAAAATGTACAGCAACATAATTTAGTAATAGAATATGCTCCGGGTACTTTTGAACTGCCCATAGCTTGCCAAAGACTAAACAGATGGCATAAATTAGATGCTGTTATTGCATTGGGGTGCGTAGTAAAAGGAGAAACCGACCACGATAAATATATTAATCAATCTGTAGCAAATGCTTTGCAAGAAATGGCTTTAAAATATGGAAAACCTTTTATGTTTGGTGTGCTAACACCTAACAACTACCAGCAGGCATTAGACAGAGCGGGAGGAAAACACGGCAATAAAGGTCATGAAGTGGCGGCCGCTACACTTAAAATGTTAGCGTTAGAAAACAAACTGAAAAATAAATAAAATGAAACTACACGTAATACACGCAGGCTTATTCAAATTAGATGGCGGAGCTATGTTTGGCGTAGTACCTAAGGTGCTTTGGAGCAAATATCAAAAACCAGACGAAAACAATTTATGTACATGGGCTATGCGTTGTTTATTAATAGAAACTGATGATAAAAAAATACTGATAGACACAGGCATGGGAGATAAACAAGATGAAAAATTCTTTAGTCATTTCCACCCACATGGAGCATATAGTTTATTAGGGAGTTTAAAAGATAAAGGATTTACTCCGGAAGATATTACAGATGTAGTACTAACTCACCTGCATTTTGACCACGGTGGTGGAGCGGTAAGCAAAAACGAAAAAGGAGAATTTTTTAATACTTTCCCCAATGCTACTTATTGGGTAGATCAAGTTCATTTAGACTGGGCTTTAAACCCTAATGCAAGAGAAAAAGCATCATTTTTAAAAGAAAATATACAACCTTTGGTTGATTCCGGCAAAGTGGAATTTGTAACAGAATACACTCAAATAATTCCCGAACTGACTTTTGGTTTATGTGGTGGGCATACCGAAGGTATGTTAATTCCTTTTATAAATTTTGAAGGTAAAACCGTTGTATTTATGGCAGATTTATTGCCTTCGCCTTCACATATTCCTATAGCGTGGGTTATGGGTTATGATATTCGCCCATTAGATACAGTAAGAGAAAAAGAAGTTTTTTTAAAAGATGCCGTAGATAAAGATTACATTTTATTTTATGAGCATGATGCTTATACTGAAGCATCAAAAGTACAAGCAACAGATAAAGGAAACTATAAAGCAAAAGATTTAGGTAGTTTAAAAGATTTGATAGGGTAAAGCAAAACTGATTAACATTGTAATAGTAAGCATTTTAGTATTTTTGATTAAGGTCAGATAAAAAGTGCACCTTAAGTTTGCAAGTGGGGCACCCATTAACCGAAAACTCCGTAAAAAAATTAAACTGTTTGAAGAACGGAGTGATGAGTTTTTAATTTTCAGGAGTTGAGGTTATAATGGGTCGCTGAAAACTTATACCAATTGTCAACACAAAATAGTCTAATCTATTTTGTGTTTTACAATGGTAAATGCCGATAGAGCAATACCGCATGGATATCTGTAATAGAACAAGATTGTTCTAAACAGCTATCAAAACGGTATTATACCATATTTTGATTTATATTGTGTATAATATATTTAGTACAATAAGGTGCAACCGAAATTGGACTATTATATATTTCTAATCGGTATTAGTGCGATTCCCTGACTGCCGTCAAGGCAGGTTTTGTAACTTTTCTTCTAAAGAAAAGTTAATGTAAAATACTTCATAGGTATCTTTACGGATAGTTATACAATTATCAATATATTCACTGTGTGAAATTGGTGTTTCAATTAATCATGCGTGTAGCCATCGTAATAAGAATCTTCTTTTAAAATTTCTCTATACTTCTGCATTTTTCTTTCTTGGCGGGCTTTTTTATTAAGCTTATTATAAATAAAAGATAAGGGATTCATAATGGTAGGAGCAGGTTCTTCTGGTTCGCCCTCTATTCTCCTAAAACCTGCGTAAGGTGCTATAACTTCTTTTTCTGCTTTGCGGTCAAGCATGGCTTCTTTAAGCATAGTTCTATTTATGGGCCAAGGCACCACCACAGCTTCTTTTAAATATACCGTGTCTTCTACCATATTTATTAAAACTCTGTAGCTTAATGTGCTTAGCGTATCTGGCAAAGTATAATGAACAGATTTATAGCCGATAGAGGAGAAAATAAATTTATCGCCAGGCTGGGCATTTATTTTAAAATCTCCCGAAAAATCGGTAATAGTACCCGTCATTTTGCTAAGGTTATTTACCGTAACATTATAAATGGGCTTTGAACCTTGCACTATTTTCCCCATAAAAAGTACTGTGGAATCTTGAGTAAAACCAAAGGAAATACTAAGTATTAATATTAAACTAACAATAATTTTTTGCATAAATAGTTCCCAAAAATAATTTTAAAAAGTAATAGATTGGTAAAAAAAATAACAAAACTTGTTAAATATAATGAAGGTGTAGGATATGGTATATTATTTAACCATTAACTTTGCCCCATGAAAATGCTTAAAAACATTTTTCAATATGCGGCAATGGAGCTGAAGTTAGAATTTAGATTAAAATTTGCTTTAGCAGCTTTATTAATGTATGTGCTATCTACCGTTTACTTAATTTATTTTTCTATAGAATATCAAGGAGCTAAAGATAGTTTAGATAATACCATTTGGTCTATTTTATTTTGGCTAATTATTTTGTTTACAACGGTAAATGCTACGTTTAGAAGTTTTTCAAAAGAAAGTGCCGGGCGTATGTTTTTTTATTACACACTTTTAAACCCACGAACATTTATTTTGGGCAAAATGTTAATGAACGGATTGGTTTCATTGTTGCTTTCGCTTATTTCAGCTTTGGTTTTTAGTGTAGTTTTAGGCAATCCGGCTCATAATTATTGGATATATTTTGTAGGTATAGCATTAGGCACTGTAGGCTATGCTTTACTATTTACTTATGTTAGTGCTATTGCTGCCAAAGCAGGTTCAAGTGCGGTACTCTCGGTAGTATTGGGTTTTCCTTTATCTATACCTTTGCTTACCATAATTGTAAAGCTTTTTACCGAAACGTTTAGAGCCACTCCAAGCGTTAATTTTAATAATAATTTATTTATTGCTATAGCATTTATTTTTATACCCTTGTTATTAGCAGTAATACTATTTCCGTATATTTGGCACGACTAAGATTTATGACTAATTTTTTAAAATCAAAATGGTGGAAAGTACTTAGTATCCTTTTTTTGCTTTATGCAATAATTGGAGGTCTTTCTATACCATTATATACAGGACAAGAAGGTTTAGCGTTTCCCAACCTACCTATTTTAAATGAATCCATCAGAAATTTATTGTATCATGTGCCTATGTGGTTTGCTATGGTAGCTTTATTATTTGTATCATTTATATATAGTATATTGTATTTAAGCAATCCTACGGCATTAAAAGATAATATAGCGGCAAGTTTTGCTCAAACAGGCGTAGTGTTTGGTGCCTTAGGCATTTTTACGGGAATGGTGTGGGCTAAAAGCACCTGGGGAGCTCCGTGGACAAACGACCCCAAACTAAATGGAGCAGCCATAGGCATGTTAATTTATATAGCTTATTTAATTTTAAGAGCCAGTGTAGATGATGAAACTAAAAAAGCAAAACTATCTGCTACGTACAATATTTTTGCATTTATAATGTACAATGCTTTTATATTTATAATTCCAAGGCTTACAGACTCTCTGCATCCGGGAAATGGAGGAAACCCGGCATTTAGCTCTTACGATTTAGACAATACATTAAGATTGTTTTTCTATCCCGCCACTATTGGCTGGGTACTGCTTTCTTTTTGGGTGGCAAGTATAGTTTTTAGAATCAACCAAATAAAAATAGATTTAAGTGAAAATGAAAATTCAAAAATTCTTAGCGACAATATTATTTCTAATAATTAGTATAGTAAGTTTTGCACAAAATCAATCGGGTTTTGAGCAAAGTTTAGTAGGCACTAATAAAATGATAGCCGTAATAGTAGTGCTGGCAGTAATTTTAATAGGAATAGCTATTTTTCTTTTTTACTTAGAAAGGAAAATAAAAAATATAGAAAACGAAATCAAACCAAATAAATAAAAAATTATAAAACCAACAATATGGCAAAATCACCAAGTTTCTACAAAAATGTAGAAAAAAACTTTGACAAAGCCGCTAAGTATTTAAACTTACCTAAGGGCTTACTTACGCAAATTAAATTGTGTAACAGTGTGTACAAAATGAAGTTTCCGGTAAAAGACGGAGATGACGTATTAGTAGTGGAGGCATATAGAGTGCAGCACTCGCAGCACCGAGTACCTACAAAAGGAGGAATAAGGTATAGTATTCATGTAAATCAAGACGAAGTAATGGCTTTAGCCGCTTTAATGACTTACAAATGTGCTATTGTAGATGTTCCTTTTGGAGGAGCTAAAGGTGGCATAAAAATAAGCCCAAGAAATACTTCGCCAGAAATTTTAGAAAGAATAACAAGAAGATATACCGTAGAGCTTATAAAGAAAAACTTTATAGGTGCGGGTATTGATGTTCCTGCTCCTGACTATGGTACCGGAGAGCGTGAAATGGCGTGGATTTTAGATACTTATTTAACACTAAACTCTCATGCTATAGATGGCTACGGGTGTGTTACGGGCAAGCCTGTTTCATTAAATGGAATAAGAGGAAGAACCGAAGCTACAGGTAGAGGCGTAGTTTATGGACTAAACGAAGCAGTTAGCTACAAAGACGATATGAAAGCATTAGGGCTTACTACAGGCTTAAAAGGCAAAGAAGTAGTGGTGCAAGGTTTAGGAAATGTAGGATTTCATGCGGCAAATATTATTACTCAATTTGGAGCAAAAGTAATAGCTGTTGCTGAGCTTGAAGGAGCTGTTTACAGCAAAAAAGGCTTAGATATAGAAAAACTATTGGAACATAGAAAAGCAACGGGAAGCATTTTAGATTTTCCGGGAGCTAAAAATTTAGAAAGCAGTGCTGCCGGCTTAGAAGTAAAATGTGATATTTTAATACCTGCTGCTTTAGAAAGTCAAATAACTATAGAGAATGCCGATAGAATAAATGCTAAAATTATAGCAGAAGCAGCTAATGGCCCTGTTACTCCGGAAGCAGAAGAAATTTTAGAGAAAAAAGGCGTAATGATAATACCGGATATTTATATTAATGCCGGAGGAGTTACGGTATCTTATTTTGAGTGGTTAAAAAACTTATCTCATGTGCGTTTTGGTAGAATGAATAAGCGTTTTGAAGAATATAATCAAGAAAATATGATTAATATTATAGAAAAAGCTACAAGTCATAAAATACCGTCAAAAGATAAACAAGCGGCCATAAAAGGAGCTAATGAATTAGATTATGTTAACTCTGGTTTAGAAGATACTATGATAGATGCATACAGAGCTATAAGAAGTGCTAAACTTGAAAATAAAATTTCAAATTTAAGAACAGCGGCATTTTATGTTTCTATTTCTAAAATAGCCAGTGCCTACGGAAGTATGGGTATTTTCCCATAAAACATTAAGCTATCTACTATAATGAAAGGCTAATTCAATTTTGGGTTAGCCTTTTTTGTACCGATTAGGAATATATAATAGTCCAATTTCAGCTTTGCCTTATTGTACTAAATATATTGCTCTATCGGCATTTACCATTGTAAAACACAAAATAGATTAGGCTATTTTGTATTAACAATTGGTATAATATGACTCAAACTGCTGTTCATTGACGAAATCTAAAAGCTTTTGGTAGGTTTTTTCATCATAAAAATTATTGTGCCATAAAATACTCAACACACAAGATTCAGCATTATTCTTAATAAAATTAATAGCCACTAAAATCATATCTTCATTGTTAGAAATGTGGAGATAATAATATAAACTGCTATCCATTACATTGAGAGGGAAAACAGTAAAAGAATATTGTTTTTCAAGTACTGGATGGTATGGCTTAAAAGGTAATCCGTAGGAATTTCTAAACCCTAAAACAGTAGAAAATCCGAGTGAATAATCTTCTTGAATTTTTGAGGCTTCAATTTTTTCAAAATCTTCTTTTACATTAAATTTTAGATAGTGAAATCTTAGTTTATTTGCCAGTAGTTTTGTTAATTCTTCATTTATAGTATTTGAAGAAATACTTTTGTGCAAACCTATATTATGATACTTACTTTTGTTTATTTTATCT